>QMNL01000103.1 GCA_003647755.1 Candidatus Coatesiibacteriota bacterium | reverse complement strand
AACGATTCGTCCTCTGGGTCTGGTTTGCCGTCGGTGTAAGAGTTATAAAAATAGTTTACGATATGCATGGCAAGCTCTTTGGGTGAAAGGTCTGAGCCGGGCTTGATCTCGCTCAAAAAGCCGTAGTCCCAGCCATCCCAGGGGACCGATTCTTCTGAGGCGACCATCACTTTACATAAGTCCTTGATCTGGTATGCCACCTCGACCATCCCCATCAGGCAGGCATCCATCCCTACAAGGTCGAAGGTCACTCCGGTATCCTGCTTAAGCGTTGCGAGCGCGGTCTTGAGCTCCAGCATGTCCATGGAGTTGTAGCCATCGTAGCAGATGTCTTTCCGCGGTTTGCGCAGAGCGAGCTTCTTCCTCCAGCCGTCCCCGTGGTCCCAAAGGACAAGTCCGAGATGCTCAGCAGGATAGTTCTCAACCGCCCACTTGCAGAAATGCAGCAACGTATCCGGGTTGGCCAGGTCAAGCTCGGTCAGGCCGTCCCAGCCCCCATAGACGTCCCCCAATGGGACCTCGTCCGAGACAATAGCGCTGTTCAGTGGCCCGGCAGAATCGTACCGCGCCCTGTAGGCGTGCGTGTCCGCGTTGCCCCTTTGATCGATCAGGATCAACACGTTCGCATCGACCGATTCCATCGAGGCCTCGATCTCATTGAGGTCGTTGGATGCAGTGTTGGAGAGGCTATTGTCGGCGCTCATGTAAACAACGAGTGTCCAGGACTTCTCGTCGAGCGAGGCTTGCCCCTCCGCCCACGCCCGGCCCGCTGAGCAAACCAAGAGCAGCGATATGGCAATGAATACGAACAGGCTCTTCAAGGTCATCTCCTCAATCCGTCAGCCCAGCCTGGCCGAGGGCTGCAAGCAGCTCCTCCTCCGTCATCATCCGCTCGCTTCGCAGAACGAGCTTGCCCTGGGCGTCGAAAATAATGAAAGTCGGCAGATTGTTGATCCTAAACTGTTTGGCCAGGTCAGGATCGTCAGCTGGGTCAATCATGCGAATCCGGACCTTGTCATCGAAGCGAGACTTGATCTTGTCCAGAAGCTTCCCCACGTCGTCGCAACCATAGCGCCACTTCGCGCAGAAGCAGGCGAGAATGGGTCGCTTTGCTTGACCGGGTTCGATCAGGTCGGCCTGCCCAGTGCCCGTCACCGGGCTTTTGACCTGTTCGGTAACTGAAGACGGCTGAGCGCTGGGCGTGGCCCTTCGCTTGAGCTGTTCAAACCTACGATTGAAGTGCCAAATGAACAGGAGAACCACGAGTATCGTGATCCCCATGGTCATCACACTTCTGTTGGTCTTCTTTCTCATTGCTATCCACCTCGTTCAACGATGAAATCGCCGATGGCCAGATAATCCATACCCGTTACCTTGAACGTCCTGAGCCCTTCAGCTGGGGTGCACACGATTGGCTCGCCCCTTGTGTTGAAAGACGTGTTCAGCACTATCGGAACGCCAGTCAACTTCTCGAACTCCGATATCAGCCTGTGATAGAGAGGGTTTGTGTGCCTGCTGACGGTCTGAACCCGCGCCGAGCCGTCTGCGTGCACAACGGAGGGAACCTTCTCCTTGACGCCGGCCTTGAAAAACAGGTTCAGGTTCATAAATGGGCTTGGATACGCATTCTCAAACCAGTCGTCTACCCTCTCCTCCAGTATCGAGGGCGCAAGCGGACGCCAAAGCTCCCGGCTCTTGACGATGTTCACCCTATCCTTCATCTCTGGCGACCTCGGGTCCGCCAATATGCTCCGCGCGCCCAACGCACGCGGCCCGATCTCCATCCTCCCCTGAAACCAACCAACTATCTTCTGGTCAACCAAAAGCCGTGCAACATCCCTGCAAATGTCCTCAGACCTTCGATATGGCAGCCCGGAACGAACGATCTCCGCCTCGATCTCGTCATTCTCAAACTCCGGCCCCCAATAGACGTGCGACATGTGGGACTTGCTCTCAAAACCCAGCCGAGCGTAGCCCTCCATCGCCGCCCCAAGCGCCGTCCCGTTGTCCATCGCCGCCGGTTGAACGTAGATGTGGTCAACGTAGGGTGAGTTCAGTATCGCCGAGTTCATGCAGCAGTTGAGAGCCACACCTCCGCCGAGACAGAGATTGCGATAGCCTGTTCGCTCATAAAGCGTCTTCGCCAGCGCTACCCCGATACGCTCAAGCTGTGTTTGAAGCGTCATCGCGATGTCCTTATGCGTCTTCAGGAGCTCTCCATCGTATCTAGCGTATTTACCCAGTTTCTTGATAGCATTAAGATCAACTTTGTATTCCCCGTCGCTAACATTGACGACGTTGGCGAACCTCTCGTCGAACTCACCGTAGGCCGAAAGCCCCATCGTCTTACCTTCCTGGAAGTAGCCAAATCCGAGGTAGAAAGTGATGTTCTTATACATCGCACCGAGAGACTGCGTGTAAGTGTATTGCCGAATCGGCGCAGAGATCACGTTACCCTCACCAACATAAAGCGATGTCGAATAACGCTCACCAAGACCATCTACAACGATGATATTCGCCCTGTCAAAACCAGACAGCCGGAACGCGCTCGCGGCATGCGCCAAGTGGTGCTTAACATCGAAAAACCGCGCATTGGGGAATCTGCGCCTCATCTCCCTCAAGAACCGCTTGCGCTTCACGAAATAGCCGTAGGTCAGGCCCTGCAGGAAGCCAGCGTTAAGGTCCTTCCGCGCAAAACGAAGCTTCAGGATGTTCTTGAGTGACATCTTCTTGTAGCTGAAGATGATGCTCTTCGCGAGCTGCTCGAGGGCGAGATAGGCGTTCATATCGACCGAGTAGGCGACCGCGTCGATCTGATCTGGCTTGACGCCCGCCTCGTTCAAACACCACTCGATTGAGCCGTATGGTGGCTCGCCACCCCAGCAAATGCCCGCCGTGTGTTTGATCCGGTCGAGTCGCTCGTCCTCTATGGAACAAACGAGCTCACCGTCGCACACAAGGGCAGCAGAATTATCGTGAAAACAGTCGTTTACGCCCAGAACAAACATTTATGTCAACTCCTCAGACTTGAAGGCTTTCAGAGCACACCGGTTTTTCAACTCATCAGTGTAACAGAGCACCTGGCTCAAAGGCTAAAATATATTCTCAACGCCCGACTAGTCAAGCTGGCCGAATGCTCTTCAAGCCGATCATTGTCGAGGCATCTGGCACTTGAAAGTTGCCACAGGAAACTCGAAACTCTTGAGCATGACGCAGAGAAGACCATCCAACGACACCACGCCGGCGAAAACGACGCCGATGATGAAGCAGTATATGCGACTGCGTGCCCAATATCCAGATGCGATGCTACTATTTAGGATGGGCGATTTTTACGAGATGTTTGGCGAGGATGCTGTCTTGGGGTCCAAGCTTCTCGACATTGCGTTGACGTCTCGCAACCGGGGCAAGCCGGGCGAGGTCCCGCTGTGTGGCATTCCCTACCATGCGCTCGAGGTCTATCTCAAGAAGCTGATTAGAAAGGGCTACAAGGTGGCGATCTGCGAGCAAGTTGAGGACCCCAAGACCGCCAAGGGCGTGGTGAAGCGCGACGTTGTTCGCGTTGTAACGCCGGGCACAGTGGTCGAGCCTGGCCTGCTTTCAGACAAGGAGAGCTCCTATATATGTTCGGTTCACATAGACCGTGACGGCATCGGTTTCGCCGTCATAGACCTCTCTACGGGGGATTTTCACGTTACTGAGCTTATGGGTGTCGAGTCTGCTGCGGCGCTTGGGGACGAGCTTTCTCGGTGGGAGCCAAAGGAGCTGGTTGTTCAGGAGCGGCTGGTTGATTCGCAGCTTGTGAAGGGTCTATTGGGCGAGGAGCCCAAGATGATGCTGACCAGTCTCGAGGATTGGGTATTCGAGCACGATTACGCCTACCGGCAGATGATTGAGCATTTCGAGGTTCACTCGCTCGATGGTTTTGGCTGCGAGGGCAAGCCCCTTGCGATAGTGGCCGGCGGGGCGCTGCTTCATCAGCTGCACAAGACGCAGAAGAGAGACCTGTCGCACATCACGGCGGTCAGGTTCTACAGCGATTCGGCGTTCATGCAGCTTGACGAGGCAACGCTGCGAAACCTGGAGATAACTAGAAGCGCGATAGACGGCAAGCGGAAGGGCTCGCTGCTTTGGCTTATAGACAAGACGGAGACGGCGATGGGGGCGCGGCTTCTGAGGCGCTGGCTTTTGCAGCCGTTGCTTGACATCAAGACGATAGACCAGCGCCTGGACGCCGTTGCGGAGCTTAGGGATAACTTCCTGCTGAGAGACGAGCTGCGTCAGTTGCTGAGCGGGGTCCGGGACATGGAGCGGCTGATTTCGCGTGTCGATCTTGGGACGGCAAATGCTAGGGACCTCGTCTCGCTAAGAGAATCACTCTGCGTTCTTCCGAAGCTCTACAAGGCTTTGAATAGGGCTAGTTCGCCACTTCTGGTCTCGCTTTGCGAGAAGGCTGACACGCTCACGGACATCGCCAACACGCTGTCCGAGGCGATCGTTGCTGACCCACCTTTCACCGTTCGCGACGGTGGCATGTTCAACGACGGCTGGGACGAATCGCTGGACGAGCTGCGATCAATCGCGCGGGACGGCAAGAAGTACATAGCTGGGCTTGAGGCACAAGAGCGGCGTCGGACTGGGATTCAGAACCTTAAGATCGGCTACAATCGCGTGTTCGGGTATTACATCGAGGTGAAGAAGAGTGCGTCGGACAGGGTGCCTGTGGATTACATCAGGAAACAGACGCTTTTGGGCGCAGAGCGGTTCGCTACGGCGGAGTTGAAGGAGTGGGAGGAGAAAGTCCTGTCGGCCGATGAGAGGATAGCCGAGCTGGAGTATCAGCTCTTCCAGTCGCTTAGGAAGTCAATCGCCCAGGAGACATTGCGGATTCAGGGGGCAGCGAGGGCGGTCGCCACAATAGATGTCTTGTGCTCGTTTGCTCAGGTTGCCTCGGAGAACCACTACGTTCGTCCGGTGGTCAATGACGGGACTGGCATCGTGATAAAGGACGGGCGTCATCCCGTCGTGGAGAAGGTGTATCTCGCCCAGGAATTCGTCCCCAACGATGTCTGTGTGGACTGCGATGAGAACCAGATTCTGATCATCACCGGGCCGAACATGGCCGGCAAATCGACCTATATACGTCAGGTGGCGCTGACGGTCATCATGGCCCAGGTAGGCTGTTTCGTGCCAGCAAGCGAGGCGCAGATCGGCCTAGTTGACAAAGTGTTCACGCGAGTCGGCGCGACCGATTTCCTCCTTCGCGGCCAGAGCACCTTCATGGTTGAGATGAACGAGACTGCCAACATCCTGAACAATGCGACGCCGAGGAGCCTCATCGTTCTCGACGAGATCGGTCGTGGGACAAGCACCTACGACGGGCTCTCAATCGCGTGGGCGGTCGCAGAGTATCTCCATAACACAAAGAAGGTCGCTGCACGCACGCTGTTCGCCACACACTTTCACGAGCTGTGCGAGCTAGCGCTGATGCTCGACCGGGTCAAGAACTTCAACGTCTCGGTTAGGGAGTGGGGGGATAGGATCGTGTTCCTGCGCAAGGTTGTTCCGGGCAGTGCGGATCGGAGTTACGGGATTCAGGTGGCGCGCCTGGCCGGGCTACCAAAGGGAGTTATTGCCCGTGCAAAGGAGATCCTGAGCAATCTGGAGCGAGATGAGTTTGGCAGCGACGGGACGCCGAGCTTGGCCCGCACAGCACGACGGAGAAGGCCTAGTGGGGCTGCGCAGCTGTCGCTGTTCACTGCGCCCGCTCCGCATAGTCCTGTTCTGAAGGAGCTGGAGTCGCTGGACCCGGACACCATGACGCCGCTTGAGGCGCTCTCAAAATTGACCGAACTGCGGAGGAAGTTGAGGGAGTCCTGACCATCTTGATGGGCGCCGATTGTTCGGGTCAAGAGGTGTCGAGGGTGCAGCGGTTCAATGGGCCTGCGCACACGAAAAAGGTGTTTAGGGGCTTGACGCAATCTGGTCCCCTCTGATAGTCTTGGTACCGAAATCTCATTTTGGCTTTAACCACGTGCAAGCTAATTATGAAGCCAACTAGGTCCAGAATTCGGAGGATATTCGCGGCAGGGCTCTTGGTCATCGGCCCGATCTCTGTCACGCTGTTTCTTGTCTATAAGCTTGTGCAGTGGACGGATGACATCCTGCACTTCGCAATCCCGCTTCCGCCCTTGTTGGCGAAGCCAGGCCTGGGACTCATATTTCTCGCGGCGCTGGTATTTCTTGTTGGGCTCATAACCACGAACATCGCTGGCCGCAAGGTGGTGGAGTTCGGCGAGCGCATCCTGAAGAGAATACCTGTCATAAACAGCATATACTCAGGCGTAAAGACTTTAGTTGAGGCGTTT
>QMNL01000102.1 GCA_003647755.1 Candidatus Coatesiibacteriota bacterium | reverse complement strand
CTGTAAGTTACACCCGTGAGTGAGTTTGGAGTGCGGTGGCTTGACACCGCTTTCATTTGCGGTGGCTTGATGCCGCCCTCCGATAGACAGCTTCATCTCTTTCCGAAAGACGATTGCTGCAGCCTTGATTGACATAGAATCGATGTCGCGTCAAGCCGCGACGAGACAAAGCGAAGCCGCCGCACTCCAAAGGGCTAGAACCATCTGCGTCAATCTGACTATCGGGGAGCCCTTCCACCGTTTGACACCGCATCGAAGTATGTTATCGTTCCCCTCAGACAAATGCGGCGTTACAACTAAGAGAAACTACGGAGAATGTGTGCCTAAAAACGAGGCGCTGTTGATGTATTCCGGGGGCCTGGATTCCTCCGCCTCCGCAATAGTCATGCTCGAGCAGTTCGAGAGGCTCCACCTTCTCACCTACAACTACGGTTACGGCCAGCTGTTTCTCAAGTGGGCGAAAAAGGGAGCAAACGGGCTGATCGAGGTCTTCGGACCACAGCGCTTCGTCCACGAGATAGCCTCCGTTAAAGAGATTTTCCAGCGCATATTCGTCAGAAGCGCAGTCCGAGATTACAAAGACTACAAGTCGAGATTTATATGGTGCCTCGCCTGTAAGCTGTCGATGCACACTGCAAACATCATCTACTGCCTCGAGCACGGCCTCAACACGGCAAGCGACGGCTCATCGGCCGAGACCGCCTACTACGTGGAACAGATGCCTCAGAGCATCGACGCCATTCGTCACTTCTACAGCGAGTTTGGCATTGATTTCGTAACTCCCGTTTACAATATCGGCTCGCGCGAGGCCAAGCTGAAACTACTAGCCGAAAAGGGCGTCAAGAGCGTCGGCATCGCCGTCCGAGACCGTAACCCCGGGACGCAGCCGTTGTGCGTGGTCGGCAACCTAATCCACTTTGCCTCAACGTTCCTCGGCAAGCATCCCAATTACAACCAGGAGCTGGTTCTCCGGTTCCTCCAGCAGAAGACCCAGATCGCCAGACGGATAATCGAGGCCCGGGTCAAGGCGGGCGCCATTCAGTAATTATGCACCCGCACGGGCGCTACTTATGCCCCCGTGCGGGGCCACCGTTTTCAGGAAAGGCAGCCGCTGGGTGGTAGAGAAACATGGGGGGCAAGATCTCGATATCGTGGTCGGGCGGCCTCCATTCCAGCTTCATCACGGCACCCCACCCGGCGTCGAAGTAGTCAACACGGATGCGGTGGTAACCTGCTGCCAGGGTCGTTGTGCAGCTCTTCCTCGCCACGGCGTGCTCGCCCCAATTGTCGATCAGAAGGACACCATCAAGGAAGAGCCGTGAGCCGTCGTCGGACGTAACGAGAAAATCATACTGCCCCGTCTTCCGAACCTGGAGGTAGCCATCCCAGCGGATGCTTGCCGGGGCGATGAAGTCCTTGCCAGTCTCATCCTTGTGCTCGAAATCAACTACCCTTTGGACCTCCACCCGGTATGCTGGGGGCAACAGCTGCGGCCCCTTGAAGTACCTCGCGACCAAACCCGCCCTGAGCGGCACCTTCGTCTCCAACGGCAGAAAAACCGCTCTTCCCGCCTGCGAGGGGCGCAGGAGGGCGGCATACCTCCTCGGCGCAAACAACGTCAGCGAGACCTGCGGCCTCAGGTTGAATCGCTCCGCAACCAGCCGTCCCTCGCCCAGTTCCTCAATCTCATGCTCCTGATCGAGCGACGCGACAATAATATCCGCCCGGAGGACCTCGCGAGCCGTTATGGTATCCGGATACCTGCTGTCGAAGCGGTGCAAGTACCAACAGAGCGGCCACTGGTTCTTCGCGAAAACGTAGATACAAGTCCTATCGCCACCCGCCCGCTTGGCGATCGCATCTATCCGGCTGAGGAGGTCATTGATCTCACGAAATGTTTGGACATATACAATTGGTATCTCATTGTCGTCATATCGCACCAGCGAAACATCCCACGCCTGCGCTCCCGACCAACCAACTGCCCCTACAAAAGCCGCCACGCAGGCCGCAGAGACCGCAATGCGCCCCCTCAGGGCCTCCAGAACCCGCCTGACAAAACAGGCTGCGCACACGACCAACGGCAGCATGATGTCCATCATCAGCCACGGCGTTTTGTATGGCACCGCCGAATACAGCATGAACGTCAGCAACGCCCAGAACGACACAAATCGCTCAAAAACATCTCCCGAACGAATACTGGTCGCCACACCAAGTGCACCCAAAAGAAGCGTCAGCGGCTCAAGCTCCCACAAAACCCTCAAGAAATAGAAGGCTGGCTTTGCGTGACCGGTCATCTCAACCCCTGTGCTGGTCCAGGCCGTGAATGCTGCGAAGAAGTCGCCGATGCCCTTCAGGTTTGTAAAGAAGGATGAGAAAAACGTCACGATGACAGCCCAGAAGATGACAACCGATGCGGCAAATGCCACGGGCTGGCTTCTAATGATCGACATTAGCACCCGTGCGGGCACGAACACGATGCGGCGGATAAGGCCCTTCACCCGGGCAGGCGCTTGGTCTGGGCCCAGACCCATCGCCAGGAAGAGGGCAAGCAGCATCACGGCCAAATGGGGCAGAGTGGTTTCCTTGGTCGCGAAACTGAGCGCCAGCCACAGTGCGGAGAGAACTAGCATGAAAGCCCTGCGTGTTCTGGCGAAGTTCTCGGCGGAGAGCAGAAAAGCGAACGTGAAGAGGACCAAGTATATCTCGTGAATGAACTCTCGGCTGTAGTAAACAAACGTCGGAGAGACCGCGACCATGGCGGCGGCGCAGAGGGCCGGCAACTTCCCGAGTCGACTCTTCAAGAACCAGAACAGGACGACCATCAGCGTGCCGAGAAGCGCTGGCACGAACCTAAGGGCGAAGATGCGCCTCCCGAGCGATTTCACGGCTGGAACGGCCAGATAGTATATGATGGGGCCGTGGTAGTTCCGAGGGTTGTAGCGGTAGCAGTGATGCTCGACCAGATTGTCCAGGAAGAAACCATTGACGCCTTCATCGTGATGAAGCGGCTTTACCTCAAGGTTCCAGAACCGCAGCACGACAGAAAGCAGAGCGACACCCACGAACAGAAAGAAGAATGCTTCGTAGGGCCTCTTGCCAGTGGTCATCCGCCCGACCCAACGCCCATTTTGCGCCTTCTGGTGTTGAACACCTTGACCCCGTCCGAAGCATAAATCGTCTCAAAGGCCGACTCGAACTTCTCCAGCCCCGCCTCCCCATAGACCTCCCTTTCGACCTCGCCGTAGTAGATCAGCTGAATACCGTATCTTGCGATGATCTCGGCCGCTAGCTTCGGGTCGCTGGACCTGAAGAGCCGTCCGATGTCAAACGCCCTGTGATGAATCCCCTGAAACCCATTCCGCCATCCTACCTCGTGTCCCCACCAACCGATTACTGCGCAGTTCCCAGTGAAAGCAGAGATTCTGCCCGGCCAATCATAGGAGGATGCGGTAGCCTCGGCGACTACGAGCTGATCTCGCACATTCTCCCGAAGCCATTTGGCTGCTGCAGCGTCGGAAGGATACTTTCCCCTAAAGGCTCGCTCTGCATCGAGCGTATATGCCTGCGAGAAGCCTTTCGTCCTGGAGATCGGCGCCAACAGCGGATAAACCGCCCCAGAGCCGAGGCAGAAGATAACAAGCCCCCAGACCGCCCTGCGGGCGACTCGGCTCAGCCGGTTCAACAGATGCCGCCTGAGCACCCACACCGCACACGCACCCGCCAGCCCCCACAGAACCCACACGTGCAAGTAAAACTTGAAGACCGTATTCATCCGGGCCAGGTCCCCACTGTAAACGTCCTCCACATAGAACATCTCACATGAAAAAACTATCAGCGCCCCCGAAACCACAAGAACAGCGAAGAAGCGTCCCCGCGAAAGCCAATCCCCTAGCTCTCCCCTTTCCTGCCCATAAACCAACCTCCCCACCCCCAAGTACCCCAGCACCACCACCGGAATAACCAACAACACCAGCGTCCACGTTGGCCTCCCAACGGCAACATATAAACACACAACCAAAAATGCCAACACCACCCACGACAGCCCATTACCTGCCCCCGCATGACCCCTCCGCATGAAGGCGATCGCCACCAGCGACTCCGCCACAATCGGCACCAATAAAACACCAAAGACAACCGCAAAATCCGCGGAATCTGTCCGCTCCTTAACGAAGCCGATGGGCCGGTTCTGCGAGACGGAGAGTATGAAGGGTAGAAACAGCAACACTGCCCCGCCGAGAACGGG
The DNA here is from genome assembly GCA_003647755.1 of Candidatus Coatesiibacteriota bacterium. Taxonomy (GTDB): domain Bacteria; phylum B130-G9; class B130-G9; order B130-G9; family B130-G9; genus B130-G9. The sequence continues at coordinate 2,149 of QMNL01000102.1, read as the reverse complement.
CAATGTCGTGCGGGCAATGACCATAACGTGCCTCAGCAGGCCAGCTCTCGCGAGGGGCAGGGCGGAGAGCACGACAACAAAAAGGAGAAGTGACATGGAGATGAAGTCCCAGGCGTTCGTTACTATGAGAGCACCCCCGCAGAGAGCCATGAGGCCGATGAGTCCGTATGGGGTATCGGCGCTTTGGAGATGACCCCGCCTGGGTGTCAGCCGGTCGTTGAGGCAGTATATAAGAGCCAACGAGGCCGCAAAGAGCGGAAACGAAAGGACGTAAGCGTGTAGGTCACCCCACAGCAGGCTGAAGAATGGAAACTCGTTGATGGTGCCCGGGATGATTCGCGAGGAGCCGAACCAGTCAAGGGAGAGGGGGTTACACAGCGCCAGAAGTTGCAGCAGGCCGTCGAAGTTCCCGGCTATCCCGACCATGAATACGGCCAGGAAACCGTATGACACGCGCCGGGTGATCGAGAAGCCCAGCGAGAATATCGCAAGCCAGAAGAGGGCGAACCAGAGCGCCTTGGCGGGATTATAGAACGCCACAGGGGACATTTGGCAAAGCCTCGCGACGGCGGCCACGAGAACATGGCCAAAATAGTAGTAGTTCATGTTCTCTCCGCTCATCCAGACGTCCTTTGCAGGGAAGTAATGAGTTCTGGACACGGAGTTGAGAATGCCCAGGTCCATCATTCCCTCTGAGGCCGGCGTTACATCTGGATAAGAGCCCACCAGCAGGAGAATCACCGCCAGGATGACGATGAACACGACCTCGGTTAAGGCTATCGAGCGCCCACGGGGCTTGACGAGTGCAAGCACCTCGTTGCGCCTCAGGAGAAATGTTACGGATGAACCGATGGCGAGCACGGCTAAGAAGGTTAGGATTGAAGGCAGGCCGAAAGGCATAACCCTCAGCGATGAGGCCAGCCACGCACCGTAGCCTACGGACAGGATACCCAAGACCTTGCTGATGGCATATCCCCGATCGCGAAGCGGTTTGCAGGGAAACACGATGATGGGCCATGCCAGCAGGCCGAGGCCGAAACTTACTGCCCACAGCCTAGCAAAGGAGGAGAAATAGGCAGTCATTGCCCTGCGGCGCGGCTATCCACAGACTTCTCTGAAGACTCTGAGCAGGTTCTCGCCGGCAACCTTCCGAACGGTTGCCTCCGTATGCCCCCTCTCGAGAAGTCGGTCCACTATGGCGGGGAACTTACTGACGTTCTCCAGTCCCTCAGGCCCCACTCGAATCCCGTCAAAATCCGACCCAAAGCAGACATGGTTATCGCCCACCAAGGCGAGAATATACTCAATGTGGGCGATCACGTCGTCTATCGAGGCGCCAGGGCCTGACCGGAGGAATGCAGGACAGAAATTCACGCCCACAACGCCATTGGCGTATGCGATCGCACGAATCTGCTCGTCATCCAGGTTGCGCGGGTGGTCCCGAAGGGCCCTTGCGCACGAGTGCGAGGCGATGAAGGGCTTGTCGCAGACCTCCGCCACATCCCAGAACATCCGCTCTGAAGCATGCGATACATCGACAATTATCCCCAACTCGCTCATCCTCCTCACCGCAGCACGCCCCAATGGAGTCAACCCGTGCGCAAACGTGTCCGCTTGCGCCGCCGAGGTCCCCAGCCAATTCGAGTTGTTCCAGCAAAGCGTTATTATGCGCACGCCGATGTCGTGGCAAAGGTCGATCGAGGCCTCGCCAGGTGCCAAGCAGTGAGCCCCCTCGATAGCTAGAACGACGCTGGTCTTAGACTCCGACAGGTTCGCCTCGAAATCGGCGTGCGACCGGGCCGGTGCTACCATACCGGAACCCGCAAGGACCAACGATGAGGTCTCGGCCAACAACGAGCACAGCCTCTCAGAGGCTCGCCTAGGGACCGTCGAGGGGCTCGTCCACAGGGCGAAAAACTGTAGGTCCACCCCGCCCGCACGCAGCTTCGCCAGGTCTATCTGGCAGTCAGGGTCCTTGCGGGTCAGGTCATGCCCATCTAACGCCCTTAGCACCGAGTCGCAGTGTGCGTCGGCCAGGATCATGCCGTTGTACATCAGTAAACATACACCCTTCTGGTGTAGGTGTCGGTTGCCTCCTCCGGGTCCTTAACGCGCAGCACAATGTCGTAGGTGCCCGGGCCCTCAAACG
>QMNL01000101.1 GCA_003647755.1 Candidatus Coatesiibacteriota bacterium | reverse complement strand
TGGGATGGCCCACCACTCTCGGATATCTGGGAGCTGAGATCGAAAGCGACATGAAGTCATGGGAAGACCTAATCCATCCCGACGATAAGACGAGGCGAGCTGAAGCGCTACGAGCGCACCTTGCTGGGAAGACGCCAGTCTATGAGGCGCAGTTCCGCGTCCGGGCCAAGTCGGGTGAGTACCGGTGGATAGCATCCCGCGGTAAAGTTATGTCTCGGGACGAGAATGGGGCTCCTGTCCGGATGGCCGGAAGCAACGTGGACATCACGGAGCGGAAGCGGGCGGAGGAGGAGCTGCGTGAGAGCAAGGAGTTGTATCGGACGGTGTTTGAGAACACTGGAACAGCCACGATACTCATCGATGAGAACGATATTATCACAATGGTCAATAGCAAGTTTGAGGAATACAGCGGTTGCTCCAGGGACCGTATCGAGGGCAAGATGCGCTGGACCGACTTGGTGGCACCAGATGACGCGGAGAAGATGAAGGCGTATCGCGCAGCGAGGCTAGCCGGCGCGGGCGAGGAGGAGGCGCCAAGCGAGTATGAGTTTCGGTTCGTTAATAAAGATGGGAACGTACGGGATGTGTTCCTGAGAGTGGCGGTGATCCCTGGCACTAAGAGCACCGTTGCCTCGCTATTGGACATCACGGAGCGCAAGCAGGCGGAGAAGCGGCTGTTCGAGGCGCAGAAGATGGAGGCGATTGGGCGTTTAGCAGGGGGCATAGCGCACGATTTTAACAACATACTGACCGCTATCATTGGCAACCTTGACCTGTTGAAGCTGGACTTACCGGCGTCGAGCCCCCATTTGAAGAATATCGAGGGAGTTCACAGCGCCGCGATGAAGGCGACCGACCTGACTCGGCAGCTTCTTGCATTCGGCCGCAAGCAGATAATCACACCCCGGCCGATAGACCTTAATCGGGTAATCATAGAGATGAAGACGATGCTCAGGCGCTTGATACGCGAGGACATCGAGATACAGACTTTCCTGGGACGAGGCATCCCATCTATCAGGGCGGACGAGGCGCAGGTCGAGCAGGTGATTCTGAACCTAGCGTTGAACGCAAGGGACGCGATGCCTCATGGCGGCCGGCTCACGATAGAGACCGCGGGAGTGTATCTGGGCGAGGATTATTGCAGCAAACACGCTTACATGAAGCCGGGGCAGTACGTGATGCTATCCGTAACTGACACTGGGGCAGGCATGGACCAGGAGACACTTGCCCACGTATTTGAGCCGTTCTTCACGACGAAGCAGCTGGGCAGAGGCACTGGTCTGGGGCTCTCGACGGTGTATGGGATCATGAAACAGACGGGCGGCAGCATTTCAGTTTACAGCGTTAAGGGCGAGGGGACCTGCTTCAAGGCCTATTTCCCTGCTGTTGAGGAGAGCGCCAACCAGCCGAAAAGAGATGAGGCCCCATCCGGCGCACTCGAAGGAAGGGGCGAGACGGTGCTCGTGGTCGAGGATGAACAAGATGTGCGAGACCTAGTGGAGCGCATCTTGACTAGGGCTGGCTATAAGGTTAAGGCGTGTTCCGGGGCCGGCGAGGCAATAACGCTCTGCCGGGAATCGAGTGAGTCAATTGACCTGCTCCTAAGCGATGTTGTGATGCCTGACATGCCGGGCAGCGACCTTGCGGAGATCATCAGGAGTTCTGGGAAGATCAAGACGTTGTTCATGTCCGGTTATACCGAAAACGTGATCGTGCACAGGAACATCCTGGACGAGGGAGTAAACTTCATAAACAAGCCTTTTAGCTCGAGGGAGTTGCTGAGAAAGGTACGGGAAGTGCTCGACAGCTGAGCTCGTCCGCGGCCCCTGTGATTGGCTGGAGTTAGTTCAGCGAAGCACTAGCTGGGTCGCCTGACTAGGCCGGGCTGCTGAGGTTGCCTCTAGACCGGGGCTTTCGGGCTCGCATCTCCAGGAGTTCTCGCAAAACGGGCCGCTGGTTTGCCGGCTAGTTGGCTGTGTGGTCTCTCCGCCGCTTGTTCTGAACCAACCTGGGCTTGCAGAGATTGAGCTTGTTCAGTAGGATGCTGTTTCGTTGTTCTGAGCATTGAATCGCAATGATGAAGTTGACTGGAAGTTGAGATGGCAAAGATCGAGATCCATGAGTTGAAGCCCGAGGACTTACGGTGGTCCTGCAAGCAGTTTGATTTCTCGCTAGGGAAGGCCGAGGATGCCGAGCCGACACAGGGAACTGTCGGTCAGGACAGGGCCATTGCCGCCCTGAAGACGGGCCTCGAGGTCCCCAGCCGTGGCTACAACGTCTTTGTATGTGGGTTGAGCGGGACTGGCAGAAGGTCTTCGGTCAAGGAGATCGTCAAGCGCATCAAGGCCGTGTCGCCACCGCCTCCGGACAGGTGCTACGTCTATAACTTCTCATCCCCGGATAAGCCCGTTCTGATAGAGCTGAAGAAGGGCCAGGCCAGGGAGCTCAAGAATGACATGGACGATCTGATCGAACGGCTCAAGAAGCAGGTCCCGCGCCTGTTGGAGGACAAGTCATTTGGCGAGGCCAGCCAGAAGCTCGAGGACGATGTGAAAGCCAAAGGCCGTGCGCTGATCGATGAGTTCGAGAAGAAGCTCGAGGGCACACGATTCACGGTTGCCCAGGTGAAGGTTGGCCCGCTAGTCGTCCCGGATGTCTTCCCGGTCCTGGATGACAAGCCGGCTACTTTTGAGGATTTCGAGCAGGCCGTCGCGGCCGGCAAGGCCCAAGTTGACGACATGGATGCTTTCAAGGCTCTCTACCAAAAGCTCAAACGCGATCTCGCCGATGTCCTCAAGCGCACACGGCGCCTCGAGGCCGAGGCGCTGCGGCGGATGAAAAACCTGACAATGCGATTTGGAGAGGCCCTGGTCGAGGGTCCCATCGAGGACCTGAAGGAGAAATACGGTAACGCGAAGCTCACGAGGCACCTGAACGCTGTCGCCAAGAACATCGTCGAGAACCTCAATCTCTTCAGGAGTGCCGGCGAGCAATCCCATGGAGCTGCAGCCGCATCAGAACCGAAGCGATCCGGCGAGACTGACCCGTTTCTGCACTATCGCGTGAATGTCCTTCTGGACAATACGGACAGAGAGGATGCGCCCATCGTTATCGAGACAGAGCCAACCCCTAGAAACCTCTTCGGCACCATCGACCTCGTGCTTGAGCAGCCCGGCCAATGGCGCACCGATTTCATGCACATCAAGGGCGGCTCGCTCCTAGCGGCGGATGGCGGGTACCTAATTGTCAACGCGATCGACGTCCTGTCCCAGCCCGGCGTGTGGGAGCAGCTGAAGCGCACCTTGAAGAACCAGCAGCTCAGAATATCCATCCCTGAATTGGGCTTCCCGTTCGGGCAACACTCGTTGCAGCCGGAGCCTATCGACCTCAACGTCAAGGTCATCATGATCGGCGATGCTGTGATGTTCGACATGCTTTACGGGCTGGATGATGATTTCAAGAAGATCTTCAAGATAAAGGCCGAGTTCGACACGGAAATGCCACTTGAGCCGGAGAACGTGGCCCAATTCATGTCCGTTGTCTCCAAGATAAGGCATGACCAGAAGCTCATGCGCTTCAGAAAAGGCGCCCTCTGCACCGTGCTGGAGTATGCGATCAGAAGGGCTGGCCGCAGGGATAGGGTCTCCACTCGCTTCGGAGAACTCGCTGACTTGATGAGCGAGGCGAACCTCATCGCCCTGAACAAGGGTGCAAAGTCGGTCTCCGAGGAGCACGTGCAGGCCGCGGTCGATGCGGCAATCAGGCGAAATAACCTCCTTGAGACAAAGCTCAAGCGCATGATCAAGGACGGGACGATCATGATCGACACCGATGGCGCAAAGGTCGGCCAGGTCAATGGCCTCGCCGTCTTCGCCACCGCCAACTACACGTTCGGGCAACCTGCAAGAATCACCGCATCCACGGCGGCCGGCGACAGCGGCATAATCAATATCGAGCGCGAGGCCGATCTCTCCGGGAGCACCCACGACAAAGGCGTCCTCATCCTGGCGGGCTTCCTGCGGCACCGGTTTGGCCAAAACAAGCCGCTCAACCTCTCCGCCAGCATCTGTTTTGAGCAGTCCTACTCTGGCATCGATGGCGACAGCGCCTCGTCAACGGAGCTTTACTGCATCATCTCAAGCCTCGCCGAGGTGCCGATTAAGCAGGGCATCGCGGTTACTGGCTCGGTCAACCAGAAGGGGGAGGTTCAGCCCATCGGGGGCGTCAACTACAAGATCGAGGGCTTCTTCGATGTATGTAAAGCCCAGGGACTGACCGGCGAACAGGGAGTCGTGATACCAAGGCGCAACGTTGAATCGCTCATGCTTCGCAAGGACGTCGTTGAGGCCGTCGCCAAAGGTTCGTTCCACATCTATCCTGTTGACACGATCGATGAGGGCATCGAGGTGCTGACCGGCATGCCAGCGGGCAAGGCCGATGCGAGGGGCAATTTCCCAAGGGGAACGGTCAACTACCTCGCAAACCGGAAGCTCGAGAAACTGGTCAAGGCCCTGAAGGAGTCTTCCCCGAAAGAGAAAAGCTGAGTCGGCAAGATAGGCGAGCAGACTCTGTTTTCGGCTGTCTGTTCGCGGCAATCGGTGCGCCCAACACCTGGGCCGTTTACGGCTGCCGTCAAGGCTGAGGTGGGCATTTGCGGAGTATCACGACATATTCATATCGCATCGTTACGTCCTTTTGCCCTGCCACGTTGGACGGTGAGTTCTCTGTGGGCATCCGCTTGTTGGAGATCGCCCGAACAGAGGTCTTGATGTGTGCGAAGCCCTCGCTCTCAAAGAAATCTGCGCATATCTTGTCCGTCGGCAGCTGGATGCCCTTCACACGCCGGTTGCCGACGACGATGCACACATGACCGCCGGGTCTCACCTTCCTGGCGATGATTCTCACCGCTTGGTGCAAGTCAAAGTAGAACGAGAAGACCTCTTTGGCTCGTTTGTCGTCCTTCGCGGCAATTCTCTCAACGAAGTCGTCCAAGACCTCCGACGGCAGGTCTTGTGTGATACTCCGAGGCTTGCTGCCGAGCGAAGTCCTATCTACTCTCTCCTCACGTCCCAGCCACATCAGCGACAGCCGCGAGAACTGGCCGTAGGCAACTGTTGTCCTTGAATCACCATAGGGAGGCGAGGTTACGACCAGGTCAACCGTGCCATCGCCCATCGGGATGCCGCCAACGATATTCCTCTCCTCGAGCAACATCTCCGCCGTTGTCGGAGGGTTGTTTCGATAGAACTCGCCCAACGTCGCCATGTTCTTGAGCGACACGTCGCGAAAGGTCTTCATGACGCTCAGGTTGTGCGCGTCATTCTTTCTCCGGAGGAGCTTGAACTCGTTGTATCGCGTTCTTGAGACCCTCCTAACTGTCTCTGAGAAGGCCACAGAAAAAAACCGTCGCATGTCCTCATCTTCAACCTGACCTACTGCTTCTCTAAGGGCTGACAGCTTCTGGATGACGTCATCGTGGAACCAATAGCGGATGTTGTGAAAGGAGACAGGGCTCGCGTTCGCATCTTCATATCTGTGTGCTATCTCCGAGAGAACCTTCTGGAGCGGAGCGCTGGGTATCGCCGTCGTCCGGACTTTCGATATCAGGACCGCAAGCGGGTTGATGTCAAAGCCGGCGTAGTTCCTGCCTCGTCCGAGGCACTCCACCGCTGTTACGCCCGATCCCATGAACGGGTCCATGACGGTCGCGCCCTCGTGCGAGTAATCCTCGATTAGCTTCCTGACAACCAGAAAGTGCAGCATGGCTGGATATGGATGAATCCCGTGGACACCGCTCGAGGCGCGGATGTCGCGGAAGTCGAGGGATCTGTCCCTGACCCTGTTGAACGGCAGCGGGTCCACCGAGGTTACGCGGGCCTCGGCGGTCTGCTCATCTCGGAATAGGCTTGCCTGCGTCATGTGCTCTGTAGGCGCTGAGAAAACCCGCCAAGTGCTCTTTTATGGAGTCTTGCGCAGTATTCCTGGTCGTTTGAGAACCACCGGTCCGCACAAAAGATAATATCTGGCGTTTCCAGTCGCGACACGTGCAACGGCTTTCTCATTTTCCCATTGGACACAAAGCCAGACAAGATGACTTTTACTAGAATAACTGCGCCCATCACTCGGCGAATGGCCTCTCCCCTAGCGTTTTCAGAAATCGCAGACAAATCCTTCACTTCTTCGCGAAAAGCCTGGAGGAAGCACATTCAAAATATCATTTTGCTCACATGCCGTCAACCCGCCACGGGCCGCAGAAAAAGGAGACAGAGGGACGTCGGGCCAAGAGGGCGGTTTTTCGCGCGATCCCCAATAATCAGATTGACGCAGCTGGTTCTAGCCCTTTGGAGTGCGGCGGCTTGACGCCGCTTTTTCTCGTCGCGGCTTGACGCGACATC
>QMNL01000100.1 GCA_003647755.1 Candidatus Coatesiibacteriota bacterium | reverse complement strand
GGGTCGCGAAGATACCAATGTGAACGGATTCCGCAGGTTGCACCTACGGCTACTATTGTAGTCCCCCTTCGGGGAACTGAAACCCAGCATCACCTCAATCCCAATTCCACTCTTGTTTCACCCAAAACACCGCCCCGGAGCAAACAACCCAACGAATCCGCAGCCCGTTTTGGGGAAACTCCAAGCTCGCCTGCCAAGACGAATCGCTCTTGATTGAACTACAGATGCTCTGCAATCCACAGCTGGAACGAGGCGGAGACTGCGTTGCCGGAAGAACCGGGGGAACACAGGCTCGCAATAATGAGGCTTGCGGCCTCGGTGCCTTTCCTGCTCGCTCCCTCCCGCTCTATGAACTTCACGAGTGCCCACATCCCCGAGGGATCGCCGAGGCTCCCTAAGCCCATCGCCGCCCACACCGCCTCGGGAAAGTCGAGCACCTGTCGTCCTATAACCTGCTTGAGAACGGCACTTCCCTCTCTTCCGCCAAGCTCGGCCAACACTGCGGCCGCCATTGTCTTTCTCATACCGCGTTTCCTCGCCACCAGAATCGGTAGAACAAGGAGCGCCCTACTGTCTTTGGTGGTCTCGGCCGCCAATATCGCATTTCGGATATTGTGGTCCACGCCAGCTTTAAGAGCTCTTATGAGCCCCGCCCGCGATTCTTCGTCAGTTACCCTGGCGAACAAGAAAGGATCAAAGCCCTCAAACCGCAGCCAGGTCTCAACGTTCGCCCGAAGCCATTTGATCGCATCACTATGCCCCTTTCTTGCCAGCGCAGAAGCCGCACAGACCTGAAGATCGGGGTGGTGGGTGTCCTTCCAGATATTCTTAATGGAATCAGGCACTCCCTGACCCGGCAAAGAAGGCCCCAAAACGGTTATCGCTAGGTATCTCAGACTGGGTCTGCCCCTTCGCATCACGGCATCCGCCTCGACCAGGGCTGGCTCGGTAGGTGTGAGGCCGCTTCTTACAAAGTAGTAGGCTACTCTAAGCGCGGCATCTGAACGGCGCCCGGCCATAATCGCCCGCGCATCATCAAGCCCCGCTGGGTCTCGCATCGCGCTGAGCGCAAGCGCTGTCCTGACCCTCCTGTCCCAGTCGGGCGACCGCAGTCCTTGACGAAGGACCTCAATACATTTCTTCTTCAGCTCGGTTGCGGCCCTGTTGACCGGCTCGCTCGCAAATCCCCTGACCGGCGCCACATTCTCCTCGCAGCCCTGCTGGCCGAGAGCCAACACCACTGTGATAATCATAAAGGCCGGGACTAGCCTCAGTCTAGCGAACTTCATCATCCTGCTACTCCGACGTTACCGAAACTGTCTTAGGCTTTCGCTTCCCCAGCATCGTCTGGCTCGATCCCCTAACATTCACCATTAGGGTCTTAAGAGAGTTACGAAGCTGGTCTGGCTCCAATCTCTTGGTCAACTTGCCGTTTATCGCAAGGTGGATTGCACCTGTCTCCTCCGAAACCAGAACGGCCACGGCGTCCGTGTCCTCTGTTACACCCATCGCCGCCCTGTGCCGCGAGCCAAACGACATGTCCAGGTCCCGCGACTTGATCAGCGGCAGGAAACTCACCGCGCTGGCTATAACCCCCGCGCTGATTATCACCGCCCCATCGTGAAGGGGCGATGCCTTCTGAAAGATCGCCCGTAGCAACGGCGACGTTACGGCGGCGCCAATCGGGACGCCATGCTCGATGAACGACCGAAGCCCTGTGCTTCTCTCTATCACAATCAATGCGCCCGTCTTGCTCTGGGACAAGGCCGACGCAGCCTTGACAATCTCCTCCACTAGCTCCGTCTGTTGCGCCTTCCAATGTCTCATCAAACCATACTTGCCGAGCTGGGCGAGCGTCCGCCGAATCTCGGGCTGGAATATCACCAGAAACACGAGCAAGCCAAAACTCCAGAAGTTCGAGAGAAGCATGTTGATTGTCCTAAGCCCAGCCAAACGGGCAATCAGAGACGCCGCAATCATGAAAACCAGGCCCACGATCATTTGCACGGCAAAGGTGCCCTTGATCAGCTTGAGCAGGAAATAGACGACCAGCGCCACGACAATGATGTCAATGACATCCGTCCAGCTGGGTCTAATGTATCCCGTGCTCCTGAAGAAATCGGATAACAGAGAGAATATATCAACGTGCATCACAGTCGCTCCACCACAACTGCCTTACATCGGCCGCCCCATATTTGACATAACTAGAACAACTTGACCATAACAGTTTCTTCATGGTCTTACTATCGCATCTGTTACATCACAGACCTCTCGCATCATGGAAACATCGTGCACCCTCACTATGTCTGCGCCCCGGACGATTGCCGCCGCGACCGATGCAGCCGTTCCGTAGAGCCTTTCTTGAACGGGCTTGCCCAGTATCTGGCCAATGAACGACTTCCGCGATGTCCCTATGAGAATCGGCACCCCCAGGCCGCGGAAAGACGATAGCTCGTTGATAAGCTTCAGGTTGTGCTCAAGCGTCTTGCCGAATCCAATCCCAGGATCGGCCATTATGCTCTGGCGATCGACACCCGCCTCGAGAGCCGCAGAGCAGGACCACGCGAGGTATGAGTAAATCTCACCTATAAGATCATCGTAATGGGGCGATTCCTGCATATTTCTGGGTGTGCCCTGAATGTGCATCACAGCAAGCCCTGCGCCATGCTTGGCCACCACCTCGGCCATTCGCCTGTCAAAGTGAAGCCCGCTGATGTCATTTATCATGTCCGCACCACAGTCAAGCACCGCCGCAGCCACGTCCGACTTATAGGTATCGACAGACAAGATCGCCCTCAGCTCCCCCGCAACCGCACCGACCACCGGCAGAAGCCTGTCAAGCTCCTCCTTGGCGCTCACCGCAGCTGCCCCAGGCCTCGTCGATTCGGCCCCAATATCAACTATGTCCGCTCCCGCCTCCTGCATCATAAGCGCTCGGTCAATGGCGGCCTTCGGGTCGAGGAACTCCCCACCGTCGGAGAACGAATCCGGCGTTACGTTCAGAATACCCATAACGCCCGTCCGCTTCGTCAGGTCCAGATGCTTGCCTCTCGCCGTGAACAGCGAAGGTCGATTGCCCCAGTTGTTCAACAGCTGCCCAATCTGCTTCGCAAGAGCTGGCAGCCCGAACTGCTGTCGTTTGAGCAACCCGACGAGGCGCCCGAATTGCGCCTCGGTTCCAAGCAGCAGGACGTCCGTTTTAGAGGTAGAATCGGTGAGCACATCTCTGGACTGGGCTGCATCACCACCGAGAGAAAGCATCTGTTCCTTCAGGATCATCGCCCGTGGAGCGCTGAGGCCGAACATCTTGATACCCAGGCTCAATCCCTTGGGAAGCATGATGCCAATACCATCGCTTGACACGCCAATCGCCCTCATCTCCTCGGCGAGTATTTCAGAGTTGACAGCTCGAAAGATATATGGCCGCTTCGCGTTCGACTTATCGGCGGAGGTCAAGCGCTCTCAATCCTCTCTCTCTCCAGCTGCCACATTGGCATTACATCCTGTACTGACTCCTGGCCAACGGTCTCATCCGGCCTTCGCATGCTCAGAACAGCAGGCTCCAGACACATTTTAGGGTGATCATCTGAACATGGCGCCGAAGAATCACTCTTCATCAGACGAGTCATTCGCAGACTCCGTCTCCTTCTCAGCTGTCTTCTCTGGAACCTGGCCCTTGGCCTGGAGATAGTCATCGACGAGCTGCCGGACCTCTGCCCCGTCAAGAACCTCCTTCTCCAGAAGAGCTGCGGCGAGGGCATGCACCAACGGAGCTTTGTCCAGCAAAGTCTGCCTCGCCCTTTCATAATTCTTCATCACGATTCGCTCGATCTCCTGATCGATCTTGACGGCCGTGGCCTCGCTGAAGTCGTTTGGCTGTGCGAACTCCTTGCCAAGGAATATGTGCTCATCCTTCTTGCCAAAAGTCAGTGGTCCTATCACTTCGCTCATGCCCCACTCGCAGACCATCTTCCTGGCGAGCTTGGTTGCGACCTCAAGATCGTTTCCTGCACCAGTAGTTATTGACTCAAGGAAGATCTGCTCGGCCACACGTCCCCCAAGCATACAGGCCAGCTGGTCATTCAAGTAATCTATGTCATAATTGTGCCTATCGTCTATCGGCAGCTGCTGAGTCAGCCCTAGTGCACGACCCCTCGGTATTATCGTAACCTTGTGAACCGGGTCTGTATGCTTTAACAACACGGCCAAAAGAGCGTGCCCAGCCTCGTGGTAGGCGATGTTCTTCTTCTCCTCGTCCGTGATTATCAGCGAACGCCGCTCCACCCCCATGAGGACCTTGTCTTTTGCGTCCTCCATGTCGGCTAAAGAGACCTCGTCCCGTTCTCGCCTCGCAGCAAGCAGGGCGGCTTCGTTCACTAGATTAGCCAAGTCCGCACCCGTGAAACCCGGCGTCCCGCGCGCAACGACCCCCAGGTCCACATCCTTCCCGAGCTTGATCTCCTTGGTGTGGACCTTCATGATCGCCTCACGCCCCTTCTGGTCAGGACGGTTCACAACGACCTGCCGGTCGAACCGGCCCGGACGCTGCAGCGCCGGATCGAGAACGTCCGGACGATTCGTTGCGGCTATCAGGATGACGCCATCACTCGACTCGAATCCGTCCATCTCTACAAGCAACTGGTTGAGCGTCTGCTCTCGCTCGTCGTGCCCACCACCGAGGCCAGCCCCCCGATAACGCCCCACCGCATCGATCTCGTCGATAAAAATAATGCATGGTGCATGCTTCTTGCCCTGCTCAAAAAGGTCCCTAACTCGAGATGCCCCAACGCCAACGAACATCTCAACGAACTCCGAACCGCTGATGCTGAAGAATGGGACCTGGGCCTCGCCCGCAATTGCCCTGGCCAAGAGCGTCTTTCCCGTCCCAGGTGCACCAATAAGAAGCACGCCCTTCGGAAGCTTCCCGCCCAGGCGCTGATACTTCTGCGGATCGGTCAAGAAATCGATGATCTCGCTGAGCTCCTCCTTTGCCTCATCTATGCCCGCCACGTCCTCAAACGTGACTCGCTTGGCCTTGTCAGTCGTGAGCTTAGGTCTGGCCTTCCCAAAGGAAAGCACCTTGGAGCCTCCGCCCTGCATCTGCCTCATCAAGAAGATCCAGATCGCCAGGAATATCCCCATCGGCAGCAGCCAGGTCAAAAGAGCGGAGAGAAACCAAGATTGCTCCTGTTTGGGCATCACCTCAACGACCGTGTCAGCCTTGTCAAGCGCCGTGTAGAGTGTCGGGTCGTCAAGAATGTAGGTGTAGAACCGCTGGCCGCTCCTCGTAACTCCCTCCAGCCGAGACTCGCGAATCTGCACACGCTCTATCGAACCAGCCGCCAATTCCTGCCTGAACTGGCTATACGTCCATTTGGCCTCGCTTGGCGGGGTTGTCTCAACAAACTTAGCCAGCAAAGCAGCGACTATGATAATAGACGCCCAGAGCGCAAGGGTCTTCAGACGCGGGTTCAAAACACAACCTCTCTATTTCATAAAGTTCTCAAAACAGCATCCACATAATATCTCTAACACTATAACGGATCAACTTACATGACACTGCGCAGCGATCCCAGCAATTGGAAAACACAACTTGGCCTGCTGGCCGATCTCACGGCATAGAAGATAACTTTGTCTGTCTGGTTACGCCATGTTGGAGGCCTATGCCAAGTCCGGAGACTTGACACATCTTAAAACCGGTTGCATGCTGGCCGCCGGTTTGTATTTACGGGCCTCAATTCAAGCAGAGCTGTATAATTGGGATTATATACGAATACATCTTCCGACTCAGCAGACGTTGGCAAATACCAGCTAACGTTCGGCAGGGGACGCACACCGTGGTCGCTAACTGTCTCAGACCTCCCGCCGTGCAACGCAGCATGCCCCGCCGGCGTGAACGCAAAGGCCTACATCGGCCTCATTAGGGACGGCAAGTTCGCCGAGGCGCTCGAGGTTGTGCGGGAACGCATTTCACTGCCCGGCGTTATCGGGCGAATATGCAGCCGGCCATGCGAGCGCAACTGCACCCGCCAAAAACTCGACGAACCGATCGCCATTTGTGCCCTGAAGCGCTTCCTAGCTGATTACGAGCTGCGCCGCGGCGGCAGAATTGTCCAACGAATAGCCCCGCAAAGGGCTGAAAGAGTGGCCATTGTCGGGGCAGGACCCGCCGGCCTGACGGCAGCTTATGACCTCCTCCAGCAGGGATTTGGCGTTACGGTCTTCGATGAGTTCGACAGGCCCGGCGGAATGCTGCTCGCAGCAATCCCCGAGTTCAGGCTGCCTCGGAAGATCCTGTCGCTTGAGATAGGCGACATACTCGGTGCTGGCGTCGAGCTTAAGTCGGGCGTCCGTGTCGGTCAGGACCTGGGCATTGAGGATCTCTTCAAGCAGGGCT
>QMNL01000099.1 GCA_003647755.1 Candidatus Coatesiibacteriota bacterium | reverse complement strand
CTCGAGATTTACAAAGAGTGTGCTGCCGGAGGCCTCCGGCCCAGCCCTTCTGATCGCCACTACCTCCGCGTGAGGTTCACCCGCGCGAACGTGGTAGCCGCTGGCGATCTTGGCCCCGTTCTTGACGAGAATCGCCCCCACCATGGGATTTGGAGATGTCTTGCCCCGGGCCCTGGCTGCGAGCCTAAGGCAGTCTTTCATAAGTCTGATGTCAAGCTCAACCATCACTAGGCCTCCGACAAGCACCACTGCGGAGTGCTATCTCAGCCCTCAATTGCACCGCTGGATAGCCCCAAGAGCGCGTCCGCAAACGCCTCCGGCTGGAACTCAACCAGATCATCGATCTTCTCTCCCGTCCCCAGAAACAGTATCGGGATCGAAAGCTCGTCCGCAATAGTAACCACAACACCGCCCTTGGCCGTCCCATCGATCTTGGTCAGCACGATCCCTGTAATCCCGTCCAGCCAGTCGTTGAACTGCTTCGCCTGGGACACTGCATTCTGGCCCAAGGTCGCATCAAGCACCAGCAGCGTCTCGTGAGGCGCACCCGGCGCATTCGCCGCGGCAACGCGACTCACCTTTGCGAGCTCCGCCATCAGGTTCTTCTTGGTCTGCAATCGTCCAGCTGTATCGACAATAACCATGTCGGCGCCCCTAGACCGAGCCGCTGCAATGCCGTCGAACACAACCGCCGCCGGGCTGCCGCCCTGCTTGTGCGCTATGACATCGACTCCGGCCCGCTCTCCCCAGATCGTCAGTTGTTCGATCGCAGCGGCCCGGAACGTGTCAGCGGCCACCAGTATCGGTGTTATTCCTTGCTGCACATACCGCCTGGCGAGCTTGGCTATGGTCGTCGTCTTGCCGGTGCCGTTCACGCCAACGACCAGTGACACGAACGGACGCTGCTGCGATTCGAGCACCGAAGGAGCCCGCCTGCTCTCGCCAGACGACAGAATCGAGACCAGGGCCCTCTTCACGGAGAACTTCACTACATCAGGCTTGGTAAGCTCTCGCCGCTTAAGGTCCTCGCTCACGCTCGAGACGACCTTATCCACGGTGTCAACGCCAACATCCGCCAGAATCAGCGCCTCCTCAAGCTGATTCAGCAGCTCGGGCGAGATGTGCTTTGCGCCGAGGAATATCCGGCCCAGACTCGCCGAGAGTCTCTCGCGAGTCTTGAACAGCCCCTTGACCAAACGTCCCCGAGTCTGGCGCTTGGAGGTTGTAGACTCGCCCTGGCCGCCGTTTGTCCCTTCTGGCTCAGGCCCTCTGTCAACATCCTCGGCAGACTTAGAAATCGCAGGCCCGTTCCCCGAGCCGCTAGATGACGCCGAATCCTTTATGGGTGCACTATCTTTCGTGGGGGCAACGTGGCCGTCGGGCGCCGCCGGAGCCCCGGCAGATTCCTCGCCCTCCGGTTGCGAGGCCTGTCGCCTGGCATTCGCCTCGGCGGCCTTGTCGCCACGCTTACCTTTTTTTGAACCAAAACCGAAGAAACGCATCTAACTCACCTACTATATGAACTTCCTAGATTTATGAGCCCACCTCTCCAAGTAGAAGAGCCCCTCTGTGGCGGACACCCTGGAACTTGCAGCTGGAGAGTATCGGACGTCAAGCCTGTAATCGAAGCAGAGCCCGATTCGAAACCGCACAGAGCGAATCTTTCTCCACGCCAACCATGCCCGCTGTAACTTCACATTTCGCCTTGAACAAGAAATAGATGTTGGCGTCCTTCACATCGTCCAGCGTCTCGAAGTTGGCCTGACCCTTGCTGATGATGAGATCAGCGTCTTCAAACGCCCTCCTGAACTCGTCCGAGCAGGTCTCGAGGATCGTCCCCACACAATCGCTGCCGTTCTCAATCAACTCGATGCCCGGGGGAAGCCCAGAAGCCATAGCGTCCTCCATCGTGGCGTCATTGATTACGGGCACGCTCTTGACAGCCACTTTGACCGAACCGAACTGAAGCAGGTGGCGGATTAAGGGAACGTCAAACACGAGCTCGCCGGCGTTGTCAGCAAGGAAGAGAATGCTCTTCGCATGTGGCAAATCAGACTTCAGCTCCGACAGCGAGAGTATCCCAAAAGGCTCGTGCATGATGTTCTCGACAATGCTGTCAAGGTTGATGTCCGTGTATATCCCGAAATCTATCACGTTACCCGCAACAGATGCCCGAATCGCTGCCTCAAGCGGGTCCGGCGACCTCTCTATCATAGGCTCAAAATCTCTCATTATCTTCAAGGCCGTCTCTGTGCATTGAGCCTTGATCCCCCGGAATGCGTCAGTCCCGTTGAGCCTCGCCCTTATCCTCCTGTAAATCTCGGTCGCAATGTGAGCAGGCGTGTCGCTCAACCTAGCATTGCGTATCGGCTCGAGCGACAGATCAATGATCTCCTTCACCTGAACTGGGTCATCGGTTATCTGCGACGCAGCGATCAGCGCCTGCCTCACGAAGCACGGGAAACATTCAAGACGAACTTTCAACTGCCGCTCTCCCGGTTCGTGTTCTCATCAAGGTGAAGATCGGCCTGGGACGACTTCATCACCTCGTCGAGCAGCCTCGCCTCCTCGTCCGCGGAAAGCGCCTGTATTATCTCGTCAAGATCACCTTGTAGGACGGAGTCGAGCTTGTAGAGCGTGAGGTTGATCCTGTGGTCGGAGACGCGATTCTGAGGGAAGTTATAAGTCCGTATCCGTCCAGAACGGTCCCCAGAGCCCACCATGGACCTCCTCTCGCTAGCTATCTTCTGATGTTGCTGCGACACGGCGCTCTCGTAGAGCCTCGCCCGTAGGACACGCATCGCACGCTCCCTGTTTCGATGCTGCGATTTCTCGTCCTGGCACGTTACAACCAGGCCGGTCGGGATGTGGGTTATGCGCACCGCCGAATCGGTCGTGTTGACGCTCTGACCACCGGGGCCAGTCGAGCGGAACCTATCAATTTTTATCTCGCTCGGATCGATCTTGATCTCGATCGGGTCAGGCTCCGGCAGAACCGCGACCGTAACCGCCGACGTGTGAATCCTGCCCGAAGACTCGGTTATGGGAACTCGCTGAACCCTGTGTGTGCCGCCCTCAAACTTCAAGTATTGATATGCCCGTTTCCCTGAGACGCCAACCAAGACCTCCCGAAAACCCCCAAGCGGAGTCGGGCTCTGCGCAAGAACCTCCATGCGAAGCCCCTTCCGCTCCGTAAAACGCATGTACATCTCCAGAAGCGTGGCCGCAAAAAGTGCCGCCTCCTCCCCGCCAGTCCCCGCACGAATCTCGAGAATCAGGTCCCTGCCTGACATCGGGTCTTCGGGAATGAGCAGCCTCCGGATACTCTGCTCCAAGTCCGCTTTCTCAAGCTTAAGCCGCTCGAGCTCCGCTTGCGCCTCATCCTTGAGCTCCTTATCTTCAAGTAGCTCGGTCGATTCGGCGATCTCCCTCTCCAGTCTCTTCAGCTTGTCGAGATGTTCCACAAGCTCCGATGTGCGCGAGTGCTCGATGGCAAGCCTCTGATACATGCCGTGGTTTGAGAGCACCTCCGGCTCAGACATCCTCTGCGCAAGCTCAGCAACCTTCACTTTGAGCTGATCGAGGTCCGTAAGAAGTGGGTTCAACCTGAAAGCGCCTCCTCTTGAGCCTTGTTCATTCGTTCCTCGCGAAGCTTCTGTTCAACGCCGAGAACGCTATGCAAGGCTGCGATGGCGACCTGTACCTGTTCATCTGAGGGCTGCCTCGTAACGAGCCTCTGAAGCATCAGCCCAGGCGCCGTGATTGCCCTGACCAAAACCGAGTTGTGCGCCTTTGCGGACAGGCGAAGGAGCTCGTAGGAGATGCCAGCCGCCAAGACCAAAACGAGCGGAAGAAACTTCAGCCGTGTCGCCGCTTTGCTGATTGGGTCCGCCTCTTGTGGGACAAGCGAGAAAAGCAGAATGACGACCACTAGCATAATCAGCAGGAAGCTCGTCCCGCACCGGCGGTGAAGAACGCCAAAATCGCGGGCAGATTCCACGGTTACCTCCCTGCCCGACTCGTAGGCGTGCACGACCCGGTGCTCAGCCCCGTGATACTGGAATACTCGCCTGATGTCCGGCATAAGCGAGATGCCCACGATATACAGCAGGAAGATGAGTATCCTGAAGCCGCCATCAGCAAGGCTGAATAGGTAGCCAGAGCTCTCAAGCGACGGATACTTGGAGCCCAGCAGCTCCGTGAAGACATGCGGCAGAATGAAAAAAAGGACGAGGCCCATGCCAAGCGCGGCGAGCATCGAGAGCACAAAAGGCCAGAATGTGCCCTTCTTCTCATCCCCTTCTGACGTGTCATGCAGCGCCTCCTGGGCTGAGTAGTTGAGGCACTTGATCCCCAACGAAAGCGAATCCCAAAGCGTGGCGATGCCCCGAAAAAACGGCCATTTCAACACGTGCACCCGCTGCGAAGGCTGTTTGATCTGCTCCACCTTCGACTTGATCGTCCCATCAGCCTTGCGCACGGCAACAGCTACCGCGTTAGGTGAACGGAGCATCACCCCCTCAATGACAGCCTGGCCCCCAACTGTCAGCGGCATTATTCGTCCGCCTTGAGCCCGTATTTCCTCCTGAACCGCTCCACGCGACCGGCTGTATCAACCAGCTTCTGCTTCCCAGTGAAGAAGGGATGGCACTTGGAGCAAATCTCGATCCTTATGTTTTTCTTTGTCGAACGAGTCTTGAACTTGTTCCCACAAGCACAAGTAACCGTTGTTACGTAGTACTTCGGATGTATCTTCTTCTGCATACCTATCTACCTTCTGTAAACGTCATCAAACATTAGACCCAACACCGCAGCTGAATCTTTGTTCCACCGAGGCTCACAAGTAAAGTCCAATCAACAGTAATAGGGATTATGACAATGCTGGGGGCAAAAAGTCAAAAGCTCCGTCGATGACGACACTCATGGCAAACGCCGACGGGCGGACCTCCTGCAAGAACCCCGTTGAAATCTACTTGACAAGTATGCTAAACTCAAGTTTGCCAACAACTACGCTTTATTGCAGGAGGGTATTATGCGTCTCAAATTGATGAAGGCCGCCTATGTTTCAATGCTCATAATCGCTCTCCTCGCGATAAGCGCCGCGACCTCCCTCGCCACCGACTACTATGTCGACGGGTCCAACGGGGACGACAGCAACTCGGGGCTTAGGGCCCAGGATGCCTGGAAAACAATCACGCATGCTCTTCAGGCAGTTGAGCCCAGCGCCTCATCGCCGGCCACGATCCACGTTGCAGCCGGGACCTACGCCGCAAGCACAAACGGCGAGAGCTTTCCGCTCGTCTTGAACAGTTATACCGCTCTCGTTGGCGAAGGGCCTGGCACGACAGTGTTGGATGCCGAGCACCTTGGCGGCATAATCCGGTTGGAGGGCGCTTCTCAGGCCACGATAACGAGCCTTTGTCTGGACCGAGCTTCGGGCGATCCTGCCCTCTACTGCTGTGATACGTTTATTACAGTGACGGACTGTCATATCCAAAACAACCGCGAGGCTGAGGCGATTTTTTGCAGGAGTCAAAGCAAGAATCCGCGTCGAGACAGGATTATGGGCTCGCTAACCCTGCGCGGCTGCAGGATCAATAATAACGCAGCTCGCCATCATTCCATTATCAGCAAGAGCGGTTTAGACGTGTTGTTCGCGTTAGAATGGTGCGCTATTGAAGGCAATACGACTAGCAGGAGTATAATCACCCATTCTGGCGCTCTTATAGCCCACGGAATAGTAGAATCGTGCACAATTCGAGGCAATACGGCCTCGGCCGCGATAATCTATGCTTGCGGGTACTTTAATTACCTGGATGTATCTCGCTGCTTAATTGAGCGCAACTCGTGCGGGAGCGTTATTTGGGCCAGCGGGGTGCGGCTATTACATAGCATTATTCGCGATAACCACGCCGATCGTGTGCTTGATCTCTACGACTATTACGGTGTGTTCCGTGGGTGCGTAATCGAGTCCAACGAAATGCGCGCAGAATTGTTCAGGTCCCATGGCGAGTTCGGCTGGTTGATCGCCATTCCGGAACTATTCCTGGACGACTGCCTGATTGCCCGCAACACGTGCGGCGAAGGAGCCCTTTTTAAGACCGTGGATCAGTACGGGTGCCGTTTTGGCTCTTCTCTAGCGCCCTTGGCGGACAGCAGCGGTTCGGGGCGCATTCAGATTCATAGATGCTCAATGGCCAACAACCACGGAGGTGCGCGTGATGCGTTGAATACGTCTAAGCGTTCCATATACGGGGTTGGCGACAGCATAGACATTCAGGATTGCGTTTTCCAGGGCAACGCAGTGGCGCTGCACCATTACTATATCTATGATACCCGGATGAAGCCGTGGCCGTGCAACGTGGATCATTGCTGCTTAGAAGAGGAGTTTGAGGGGGAGGG
This sequence comes from Candidatus Coatesiibacteriota bacterium, assembly GCA_003647755.1. Taxonomy (GTDB): domain Bacteria; phylum B130-G9; class B130-G9; order B130-G9; family B130-G9; genus B130-G9. The sequence continues at coordinate 24 of QMNL01000099.1, read as the reverse complement.
GAACTTCGTGGCGGACCCGATGTT
>QMNL01000098.1 GCA_003647755.1 Candidatus Coatesiibacteriota bacterium | reverse complement strand
AGGCAAGACAGTGAAGGCTGAGACCAATGAGATCACGCTCAAGGACGGCAAGTGCAACGATATTTGGTGCGAGTTGGACTCGGATGCCTCGGAAGTGAAGGTTCTGGTGAAGGACAAGGACGGCAACGTTGTTCGCGAGGAGAAACTCAGCGGCCTCGAGTCGGGCGAGCACGTGTTCAAGTGGGATGGCAAGGATTCAGATGGTAACGCGGTTTCGGATGGCGATTACACGTTCGAGATAACAGCGAAGGACGAGGACGGCGAGAGTGTCGGCTTAACGTCGGGGATCCTGGGCAGGGTTACAGGTATCGCGTTCGATCAGGGGATAACCTATCTCATCATGAACGGGCAGAGGGTGCCGCTGTCAGATGTATCTGAGATTCAGGAAGGAGAGAGTTCAAATGACGAATGAGTTAGCTGGCCCTGGGCTTCTACGAGGGGTCAGGCAGGTCCAGCAGGACGGGCTGCGGAGGCCAGATAAGGCCAGGCAGTCGGCACAGGGGAAGGGCTTTGACGCCTTTCTTGAAGAGGCGCAGGCCAACGCCAGTGCTGGCCGGCTCAGGTTCTCTGCGCACGCTATGAGGCGGTTGCAATCGCGGGGGATAGAGTTCTCGCGAGATGACCTTACACGCCTTTCGGACGCGGTCGGTCAAGCTGAGGCCAAAGGAAGCAGAGAGTCGCTTGTCCTGATGGACGATCTCGCGGCGATAGTGAGCATCAGGAATCGGACGGTCGTAACAGTATTGGACGCAAACAACAGTATGGAGAAGGTTTTCACGAACATAGACAGCACGGTTTTGGCTAGGAGATAGGGTAGACGTGTGGGCGCAGGTGGGCTTGCCCCGGTGGGGAGGTCTGTCGCTGCTGGTCGATTGAGGCAGCCAAACGCTCACACAAGAGACAAGATTGTGGGGAGATTTTAGACAAAATTAGCAGTTCTGGGCTTAGGTAACGGCTGGCCCCTTGTGGGAAGCTACGGCGCCGCTGACTGACGGAGGCGGCGCACCGGCCCTCGGACTGCACAAACTTAGGAGGACATAGAGAGATGCTAGCATCTTTGTATTCGGGGTTATCGGGCCTCAGTTCCTACGTGCTAGGCATGGACGTGCTCGGTAACAACATCGCCAACATCAACACAGTTGGCTTCAAGGGTTCTGTGCCGATATTTCAGAACATTCTCAGCCAGTCGATAGCCCAACAGGTTGATAGCAGCGGCATTGAGTCTGGCCAGGGGGTGTCCGTGGGGAACATCAGGCCCTCGTTCACTCAGGGCTCTCTTCAGAGTACCGATGTAGCGACCGATCTGGCCATCCAGGGCAACGGGTTCTTCGTGTTGGGGGACGATTCTGGTAACAATTTCTACACCAGAGCGGGTAACTTCACCTTCAACAAGGAGTATGATCTGGTCAACCCGAACGGCCTGCATGTATTGGGCTGGTCTGCTATGACGGATTCGGGGGAGATAGACACGTCAGGCACGGCGACTAATATACGCCTCCCGCTCGGCATGACGATGGACCCGCAGGCGACCACAACTTTCAAGACCAACATAAACCTCAACGCCGAGGCGACCGTCGATAACCCAGCCACCTCTTCCGTTGACGAGGCGGAGACTTTCAGCACCTCGCTGACAACCTACGATTCGCTTGGGGCAGCCCACACGGTAACACTTGAGTTTACTCCTATCGATGAGAACGGTGACTCGATTGTTGACCGATGGGATTGGATAGCGTACGTGCCGAAATCGGATGTTGACTCCTCGACCACGTTGCCGCTTACGTCGGACGGCAAGGGCGTGATTATAGCCCGAGGTGATCCAGATTACGGAACCACGGGCAATCCGGCGCTTGACTTCGACCCGATGAGGTTCGACTCCAATGGGATACTGATCTCCAACGCTGGTGCTTCATCGCTCGAGTTCGCTTCGGTCAATTGGGCGAATGGCGCACAGGACCAGAGTATCGCGTGGAGCATCAGGAGTGAGATTGACAGTGGCACCACGTATCTGACCGGATATGCGCTGGATTCCGCCATTTCCTACACCTATCAGGACGGTTTTTCGATCGGTGAGTTGGAATCGGTGGGCATAAACAGCGATGGGAAGATAATTGGCGTGTTCTCTAACGGGACGACCAAGGCGGTTGCGCAGATCGCTTTGGCGACTTTCCCGGCGCCCACTGGGCTGACGATAATGGGTGAGAACATGTTCGCCCAGGCCCCCGGGTCCGGTAGCCCGACGATCGGCACAGCGAACTCTGGCGGCCGTGGGACGATAGTTGGACAGTCCCTCGAGATGGCCAATGTTGACCTGACCACGCAATTCACCTCGATGATCGTGATGCAGCGTGGTTTCGAGGCCAATTCCAAGATAGTCACTGTTACAGACCAGATGATACAGGTAATGCTGAGCCTGAAGCGGTAGTTGAGGTTTCGCTGAGAAGTTCGTTACAGTTTAGTTGGGGCTCGGGGTCTCCCTCGGGCCCCTTCTTGTTTTTTTGCCCTCTCACCGTATCATTGCTTTGATTGTTACGATGCTATTGAGATTTTCCCACTCTCTCACAGGGGGGTTGATTTTGCCGGCAAAAGTGCGCAAAAGGCGCCGATGGTTGAGGCGCATCCTTATCGTGCTGTTCATTCTTATCGCTCTGGGTGTTTTAGGCCACTTTCTTAACGTGCACTTTGGTTTCACCTCTGGCGATGAGGGTGCTTTGGATTATGACGTGACCAAGGTGGAGCGGGGCGATATTACCTCCCGTCTAACCGAGACTGGTGAGACGTATCTTGAGAACACGGTCGATGTGATGTCGAAGGTCTCCGGGACAATAACACAAACGGATGTCGAGGAGGGCGACGAGGTCAAGAAGGGGCAGATTCTCGCCGTGGTTCAGCCGGATAATACCGAGCTGTTGCGGCTCTATGGGAAGCGTGCCCAGGTGGCAAATGCCTATATCACCATGGTGCAGGCGCAGGACGACCTTGTGCATCAAAAACACCTTTTCGATAAGGTTCGAGGGACTTCCTGGGACAACGTGCTTCGTAATGACCGCGGGCTGGCCATGGCAAAGACGAACTTCAGGCTCGCTCTGATGGAGCTTCACATACTCGAGAGCGACATGGAGATAAGAGATGGGATGGCGGCGCAGGTGATGCGCGCATTGAAGTCTGGAACTGAGGCGCAGGTCAGGCGGACAATGGACAGACTGCTGGATGTTTCAGCTGCGAATGGGAAGGGGTTTGTGAAGCTTGCGGATGTTCGCGTTCTTGCTCCCAGTGGGGGTGTCGTGATCCATAAAGATGTTGAGCCCGGCGAGATGGTTATCTCGGGCACGGCGGCTCTTAACAAAGGCACCGTGCTGTTTACCATTGGGGACCTTCATTCGATGTTCATCAGCTGCAACGTGAGCGAGGTTGACACTGCCAAGCTGCAGGTCGGTCAGCACGTCAACGTTACCTTCGAGGCTTTTCCTGATGAGAGCATAACCGGCAAGATAATCTGGGTCTCACCAGTTGGGACTAAGCCGCAGGGGTCCTCGATCATCTACTTCCCAGTAAAGATTAGGCTCGACAAGTCCTGCCAGTTCGCAAGACCGGGGATGTCCTGTGACATAGACATAATAACCTCTGAGAAGAAATCCGTGCTGCGGGTGCTGCTCGAATCGGTTGCGACCGGAGAGAGGACAGATGATACGATGAAGGAAACGAAGTACGTCTATGTCAAGACGGGGGATACATATCAGAAACGTGAAGTAAAGATCGGCGTGAGCAACGAGAAGTTCGCGGAAGTCCTTTCTGGTTTGAAGGAGGGCGAGGAGGTCGTGACCGACATCGATGCGTATGAGGACGCCCAAAAGGAAAAAGAAGGCGAGAAAGGATCGACAGACGAGGGCAAGAAGAAACAGAAACCGAGACGACGCAGACACGTAAGGCTCTGATGCGCCGCGCGAGCAGCTGAGAGAGCCCGCTGCGATGTGAGGTTGATGGTAATGGTATGCTTGAAAAGTACCGCGCCGACTCACTCTGTCCGCATCGCGTTCGTTGTCGGGGTGTCAGTGCTTGTTGTGGCCTTAATCCAGGCTTTCAGTGGGGCGCTGCCTCTGAACAGAATGCGAATAAGGGGCGTGGACCCGGTCGAATACTACGTTTATTTCCCCTCGCTCATCTTCGATGGAGACCTGGACTTCTTCAACGAGTTCTTTCACTTCGCACCAAGCAGGCTCAAGCTGCAGTGGGTCGAGATGGCGACCGGCTACAGGAGAAACCCGCACGGGATTGGGATGGCTATCGCGCAGGCGCCGTTCTGTTTGACGGCCTATCTGATTCTCAGCATCAAGACTGGGCATTTTCCACTGCCGACTTCCTACAAGTACGACCCCATGTTCGAGCAGGCTTGGTACATCGGCAACATCTTGTCGTTTTCTTTTGCGACGTTTCTGATGGCAATCTGGCTGCGTCGTGCCTGTTCCGTCAAGCACGCTCTTTCGGTGTCTTTGGTTTTCTTCTTCGCGACGCCAATGCTCTACTACACGTTCCCGATCGTTCCGATGGCACACGGCATAAGCCTCGTCGGCATTCTTCTTATGCTGATGTCCGTGGCCAACTTTGAGAGGACAGCGAGGCCTCGGTGGTGCCTCATTGCTGGCATGTGCCTCGGCTTCGCGGTCTCGGTCCGAACGACCAACTTCGTGTTCCTTGCATATTTTGCGATTCATCTTCTCCTCATCCTTCGCAGCCAGGCGCAAACTGTGCATTCGACAGTTTGGGAGACTTGGCCCAGATGGCTCAAAGCCTTAGGGCTGGCCGGGCTGGGCCTGCTGCTGGGCTTCCTGCCTCAGCTAGTGGTCTGGGAAAAGGTGTTCGGCAGGCTAATGGTGAACCCCTATAGTGGCGAATCGGTCTTCGTGCCCGCTAACATCCTGAAGGTTGCCTTCTCCAGCAAGCACGGTTTCATAACCTGGCACCCGATTCTTCTGATCGGCCTGATTGGCTTGTTTGTGGCCGCGATTAGGAGGCCCTGGCGAGCGGTCGCCCTCTCTGGGCTTTTCGGAGTCGTTAGCCTATGGGTCTTGATCAGCACGTCGCGCAACTGGTGGGGCGGCTGGTCCTTCGGACACAGAGTCTTCATCGAGGCCTACCCATTCTTCGCTCTGGGCACAGGCGTGCTTGTCGATGCGGCGCTCAAATCAAAGGCCAAAAGTCGGCGTATAGTTGTGTTAGTTGTCGTGCTGGCTGCCGTGCTGTGGAATGTGTTGTTTATGATTCAATACAAGACCGGCCTCATACCTCGCGAGGCCACATTGACGTTACATCAGTATCTAGGGCAGAAGATCGAGCTCCTTTGGGCGGCACTGTCTGGGGGACAGGTCCCGCTACCGTGATACCGGGTCTCTGCGTCAGGCGCCTCTAACCTAACGTGGTCGCGACTCGCTCACCCACAAGCACGGCAGAGAAGGAAATGGGGCGAGCCCGAAGGTTCGCCCCCATGATTATGAGCAATTTGAGCGTGTGTCAGACGCCGCTGCTCTCGCGCTTCAGCAGGTCGTCCCACCGCTTGTCTATAGCCGCCTGGAACTCATCAATGATGTGCTCGTTGCCCGGCTTCAACAGGTGCGAGTATCTTCCCTGCATCTTCAGCCACTCGATTATCGGCACCCTCTCTTTCGGCTTGTAAGTGATTTTCCACTTGCCATCGACCACCTCGAAAAGCGGCCAGAACCGCGTCTCTACCGCCATCCTGCACACCTCCAACGCCTGATCCAGCGGAACTCGCCACCCGCGAGTGCACGATGACAGAACGTTCAGGAAGGCAGGGCCATCCGCCGCATAAGCTTTCTCTGCCTTCGAGAAAACGTCCCGCCAGTCGTGAGGCGAACACTGCGCCACGTAAGGAATGTCGTGGGCGGCAATGATAGCCGCCAGGTCCTTCCTGTGCTCAGGCTTGCCCGGTATCACCTTGCCAGCGGGACAAGTGGTCGTATTGGCCCTGAACGGCGTTGCGCTGGAGCGCTGGATGCCCGTGTTCATGTAGGCCTCGTTATCATAGCAGACGAAGACGAACTTGTGCCTTCGCTCAAGCGCTCCGGAGATCGCCTGGAGCCCGATGTCGTAGGTGCCGCCATCGCCCCCGAAGGCCACGAAGTTGATATCCTTATCGTATTTGCCCTGCTTCTTCAGTGCGCGATACATCGTCTCAACGCCGCTGATCGTGGATGCGGCGTTCTCGAAAGCGTTGTGTATCCAGGGAACCGTCCATGCCGTATAGGGATAGATCGTCGTGGCCACCTCGAGGCAGCCAGTCGCATTCGCTACGACGACCGGCTTGTCAGACGCCAAGATAACCTGTTTCACCACAATGCTCGCCACACAGCCCGCACAGAGCCGATGGCCCGGGGCAAGGCCAGGATTGCGGTGAGTTAACTCTTTTAGCGTAACCATTTATGTTCCTCCTCGGTATATCAGTTTCT
>QMNL01000097.1 GCA_003647755.1 Candidatus Coatesiibacteriota bacterium | reverse complement strand
TGACCCCCAATCAGATTGACGCAGATGGTTCTAGCCCTTTGGACTGCGGCGGCTTGACGCGACATCGATCCTGCGTCAATCATCGCTGCAGCAATCGCTTTTCGGAAAGGGATGAAGCTGTCTATTGGAGCGCGGTGTCAAGCCACCGCAAAAGAAAACGGCGTCAAGCCGCCGCATTCCAAAGTCACCCAACGGGCGTAACTTACGGACCGATGCCTGCCGAACTTATAGCCTCTGCGCAGCGGCAAAGCGTGTTCATCCCACCATCTGCCTTACCATCAATCTGATTATTGGGGTGACATGCGCTGCTTGCAATCACGCTGTGCGGGAAGTAGGCTTGCCTCATGCCAAGTAAGGCCAGCTTCAGTCCAAGAGCGTTTCTTCCCTCGCAGGTTCTCGCTGCGAGTTTTGCGGGGGCGATATTGGTTGGTTCAATCCTACTGTTCCTCCCATTTTCCTCGGTCACCGGCCACACAGACTATATCGATTGCCTCTTCACTGCGACGTCCGCAACGTGCGTTACGGGGCTGGTCGTGGTCGGAACGGGCAGCCATTTCACGACCGTGGGACGGACAATCATCCTAATCCTTATTCAGCTCGGTGGCCTCGGCATCATGACCGCTGGCATATTCATGACTATGCTTTTGGGCAGGTCCCTGTCGCTGCGGGAACGTGCGATAATAAGGGACACGCTCAACCCTGTCCGCACAAAGAGACTCCCGATCGTGGTCATGTATGCCGTCATCTTCACACTCATCACCGAGGCGCTCGGAGCGGTCATTCTCTATCCTGCTTTCAGACCAATTGTCGGAAGTCAAAAAGCCTACGGGACAGCAATCTTCCACTCCATTTCAGCGTTTTGTAATGCGGGCTTCTCTACCTTCGACACTAATCTCGAGAAGCTCGGCTCGTTCCCCAGTATAACGATGACGATCATGTCGCTTCTGATCGTGGGTGGCCTGGGCTTCTTCGTCATCCTTGACCTCATCTCGGGGCTCAAGAGAAAAGTAACAGGGCGGCAGCTGAAGAGAGCACCACTTTTCACATTACACACGCGAATCGTGCTTACCGTTACCGTTGGCCTTCTGCTTTTGGGGACGTTTGGGCTGTTCCTCCTTGAGGAAGGCCACCTCTTCGAGGGCATGGACCTGTCGGATTCCCTCAGCGACTCGCTTTTTTTGTCTGCGAGTGCAAGGACAGCTGGCTTCTCAACAGTGCCTACATCAAGCCTGAGCGATGCATCGCTTTTTTTCCTCACGCTTCTGATGTTCATCGGGGCCTCGCCTGGTTCGACCGGCGGTGGCATAAAGACAACAACCTTCGCGCTGATCGTGCTCTTTGCCATCGCAAGAATGAGAGGCAAATCCCACGTGAACGTTCTGGGCAGGAGAATCCCTGAGCGCGTGATCAACAAGAGCCTGGCGATTGTCTCGCTGTCGATCTTCATGCTGGCCGTCTCAATTCTGATGCTCCTAGTCCTTGAAAGAGGCAACCAGGCTGACCCCTCATTCATGCAGATTGTTTTCGAGGCAGCAAGCGCGTTCGGGACGGTGGGTCTTTCCACTGGTATCACCTCTACCTTGACTTCTGGTGGGAAGCTCGTGATCATATTGTTGATGTTCTTGGGCAGGTTGGGGCCGTTGACGATTGCGACGTTGGTTGCCACGCAGGCCCGCACAGCGAAGTATTCATTCCCTGAAGAAAACGTCATGGTGGGTTGAGATGGGCAGATTTGCCGTTATCGGATTGGGCTCGTTTGGCGAGTATGTGGCCAAAAGCTTGATGGCTCGGGGCAATGAGGTGCTGGTCATCGATAAGGACCCCGGAAAGATCCAGAAGGTCAAGGACTCCGTGTCCAGCGCAATGACCGCCAATGCTGCCGACAAGGAGTTTCTCAACGAGGCGGACATTGCGGACGTCGAGGCCGCCATAATCGGTCTAAGCGAAAGGGACATGGCCGCCAGCATCCTCGCCACCATGTATCTTAAGGAGCTTGGCATCAAGAAGATCGTCGTCAAGGCAAACAGCAGTGACCACAAAATAATACTTGAGAAGGTTGGCGCAACAGAGACAGTCTTTCCGGAGCGCGAGGTTGCTGAGCGACTTGCCTCCAGCATATCCTCACCAAACGTTTATGACCAGATCTCGCTTGCGGGCGATTTCGCCATTCTCGAGCTGGTGGCGCCGGCCAAGTTCGTTGTCGAACATCTTGAGAGCCTCGACATGAGAGCCAAATACGGGGCTCAAGTGCTGTTCCTGAGAAGGCCGGTCAGACATCTTTCAACACAGGAAAAGCCCAAGGTCGAGGACTGCAAGGTCGTCTTCCCAGATAAAGGAACAGCCGTCAAACCGGGCGACATACTTATCCTGGCTGGCCGCACGGAGTCTCTCGAGAGAATCAAGGGGATGAAACCATCGGTGGGCTAGGAGTGCCATTACGGCCCCAAGATGTCATCATCCCGAATCTGAGACCGGGCGAATCATCCTAAGCGGTAGTTAGGGCGAGAGAGACGTTAATTTGCGACAAGAGGGATGACAATTGACGAATGAAACTGTTATCTCCAAGAGGGACCTGGAGCTCACCCTCAAGGAGGGGAAGAGATTCGGCTCACTGAAACTGATAGGCAAGGACCTCAGGAACATCCACGCCGAGCAAGCTGACCTGAGGCTAGCCTTTCTTGACAAGAACGACCTCCGGGGCGCGGACCTACGAATGATCAACCTCAGTTTCTCGAGGCTCACGTTCTGCAAGCTGGACTACGCGGACCTTTCCGCAGCCAACCTGAACTACACAAGTTTTTACGGCGCCTCGCTCCGCCATGCACGGCTCGTGGCGGCGTTCCTGCCGAGAGCATACCTTCGGCTGGCAGACCTAACAGGTGCGCACCTGAAGCACTCCTACGCCATTGGTGCGGTGTTTAGGGAGGCTAACTTGAAGTCCTCTGTCCTCTCTTTCTGCGACCTCTCGGACGCCTGCCTGGACGGGGCAAACCTGACGTGCTGCACCCTTGAGGAATCCTCTTTGAAGGCATCGTCCTTCGTGGGCGCCTACCTACGCCAAACCAACCTCAGGGGTACCAACCTCAAGGCCGCAATCATGGACAACTGCCTTGTGATCAGCAGCGATCTGACGTCCGCAACACTGCTCAGAACTTCCTTAAAGCAAGCATTACTTCGAAACCTGACTGCAGAAAAAACCAATATGGCCGGCGCATCGTTCGTAAACTCGTGGATAGAAAACTGCAACCTCTCAAAATCGAACCTCTCCCGATGCGATTTCTCCTCCTCACATATCTCGAACAGCTCCTTCGACGAGGACTATCTGAACTTCTCGTCCTTCGCGGGCGCAAGCTTGACCAACTGCTCCTTCTCCAACGTCCACCTTGAAAATGTTGACTTCACCGGCGCAAAGCTCGCGAACGTTGACTTCCACGGGGTTAACCTAAGCACTGTGAAGGGCCTTGACGTTGCCAAGTGATGTTCCTGTAGTTCGCGACAAGTCCCTGGTCTCGACCAGTCATGTGCGGATAACAGGCATGCTTCAGAAGTGCAAGAAGCTTTGAAAAGTGGACAACATTTCGCTAGGATGTTGACAGTCGCGTATTGGTTGTTTGGAGGGGTTACTCAATCTTGGTGGGGCTGACATGAAACGATTTAGCATGCGCGAAATAAGGGTGGGGATATTCCTCATTGTCAGCATTGCGCTCTTCACTGGTTTTGTCTTCTCTGTGGGAGAACAAAGCCGTATCTTCGAGCCCAAATACAGGCTGTTGGTATATTTCCCACGCGTGAGCGGGCTCGTGGCCGGGGCGCCGGTCATGCTTGAGGGGGTTGACGTCGGATCGGTTGAGGACATCCAGCTGCTCCTTGACCCGAAGGGGAGTCGCATCAGGGTAACCCTACTTATCGAAAAACGCGTTCAGGACAAAATACGAGCGGACTCAAAGGCCCGCATCGAGACGATGGGCCTTCTGGGCGACAAATACATCGAAATAACGATGGGCAGTTTCAACAAGCCTGTCGTGCGAAACGAAAGCATACTGAAGTCCGTCGAACCCGTGGACTACAACGCACTGCTCAAGCGGGGTCAGAGCGTTCTGAAACAGCTTGATGAGGGCTCGGAATCGCTCGCGCAAATACTTAAGAAAATCAACGAGGGTGAGGGCCTCGCGGGGGCCGTAGTTAATGAGAAGATCGATGTCAAGGGAGCAATGGATAATTTCAAAACTGCGACCCGAAAACTCAACGCGGTGCTCGACGAGATCAAGAGGGGCAAAGGCACGCTTGGAATGCTGCTTTATGACAGAAACACTCGAGATAACGTGGCAGGTGTGATCTCCTCCCTGGACCGGATTATGGCGGGCATCCAGGACGGGACAGGAACGATAGGCAAGCTCGTCAAGGATGATACACTTTACGAACGGCTGGCGGTTGACCTCGGCGATGCGGCTCGCAAGCTAAACTCACTCCTGGACACATTCCAGTCCGGCGAGGGGCTTCTCCCCAAGCTGCTCAGCAAGGAGAGCAGCGCCCGGATGGTTGAGAACCTGACCAGCGCAATAGAAAACCTCAACGAGGCGTCCGCCAAGCTCAACAGCGTCGCCCACAAGATCGATTCTGGCCAGGGCACCCTCGGCAAGCTCATAAACGATCCCACTGTCTATGACGATCTCAGCGACCTTTTCAAAGGTGCCAAGAAGAGCTGGTTCATCAGTCACTTGATCAAGAAGGGTAAGAAAGAGGCGGCAAAAAAAGAGAAACAGACAGGAAAGGAAAAGCCGAAGGAATAGACAGTGAGAGTAAGGCTTCACTTCCGGCTCGATGGGCCTGCCGGCCAAAGGATACCGGTCAACTACAACAGCTGGCTTGTCTCGGCCGTATATCACTGGCTGTCGCTTTCCTCGAGGGATTACGCGGACTTTCTGCACAACGTGGGCTACCGAATGAACAATCATGTCTATAAGCTCTTCTGCTTCTCACAGCTTCGGGTCAGGCAGAGACGCGTCGTAGGCGAGTGGCTTCATCTTGGGACCACAGACTTCAGCTGGAGCCTGAGTTCAGCAAAGGAGGACTTTGTTGCCCATCTCCTCGCCGGTCTCAGCAAAGACCCGCAATTGACGGTCGCCGACGTTCGCGCGACGGCTCAGCAGGTTGAGCATATCCCAGAGCCTCCCCTCAAACCCCCGGTCCGGTTTGTGTGCCTCAGCCCGATAACGGTTTCCATCTGGGACGACCATTCCGCTAAAAACCCGATAAGATACCTCTTCCCGGGCGAGGAGTTCGCTGAGGCAGTGCGTATAAACCTCAAGAGAAAACACCAGCTGATCTTCGGCAAGCCGCCGCTTGATGAGAGCTTCAGCATGGATTTCAACGCAGACTACGCTGCACAGAAAAGACGAATAACAAGGCTCGTTGATTTCAAGGGCATCAAAGTCCGCGGCGTGCTCTGTCCCTTCGACGTGGACGGAAGCGAGGAGTTGCTCCGAGTGGGATACGACTGCGGGTTCGGCGAGAAAAACTCGATCGGGTTCGGCATGGTCGAGGCGCGGGGCAAATGAGCGAGGAGGTCCAGGACGCGGTCAATGTAGTGGGGCTTTCTAAATGGTTCGGCGAGCGAAAGGTGCTCTCGGGGGTCTCGTTCGCGGTTAGGCGGCTCGAGACGGTAGGCCTTCTTGGGCCGAATGGCGCTGGCAAGACGACCATAATGCGGATAATCGCAGGCGTCCTGAGGCAGGATGCGGGGCGAGTATCGATCGAGGGCGTTGACGTAGCCTCGGGCCGAGACTATGCGATCAGGAAGATCGGTTACATGCCTGAGAAGCCACCGCTTTACCGCGAACTGACCGTTGCGGCATACCTCAGGTTCTGGGCACGGTTGCGGGATGTGCCCCGCCACGAGGTCGATGACCGCGTGCAAACGGTCATCTCCTCGGCCGGACTGGACGACGTCAGGAACATAACCACAAGGAAGCTCTCCAAGGGGTATGGACAGCGGTTGAACCTGGCACAGGCGATCGTGCACGACCCGTCCGTCGTCATCCTTGACGAGCCAACATCTGGCCTAGACCCTGACCAAATTGTGAAGACACGAGAGCTCATCTTTAGCCTGGGAACCAAGAAGACACTGATTATATCGTCACATATTCTCGCCGATGTCGCCAAAACGTGCGATCGGGTCATAATCATCAACGCCGGTCGCGTGGTCGGCGAGAGCTTGCCGGCCCTGGAATCGGAGAAGGAATCTGCCGAGAGGATAACCTCGCTTGAGAGGCTTTATCTGGAGACAGTGCACAACATGTAGCAGGCTCGGCTGTCAGAGCCTTCAGGGAACAAGCCCGTTGGCCGATCAGGAGTTTTCGCATTTTTTGATTGCGATGTGTTGTGTTGTTGATTTCGGGGCGGTGTTTTGGGCGAAACAAGAGTGGAATTGGGATTGAGGTGATGCTGGGTTTGAGTTCCCCGAAGGGGGACTACAATAGT
>QMNL01000096.1 GCA_003647755.1 Candidatus Coatesiibacteriota bacterium | reverse complement strand
CTGAAATGAGCGCGAACACGGGGTCTCAGGTCATGGCTTCTCGCGGAAATGTTCTAGTCGTTGATGACGACCAGTCGATTCGTTCCGTTCTATGCGCCGTTCTTGGCGAAGACGGCTTCAACACAACGAGCGCCTCGGGTGCGGAGGAGGCTCTGGGCAAGGTCGGCAATGGGAACTTCGACGTCGTCATAACGGATGTGAGGATGAGCGGCATGGACGGGCTGGAGCTCCAGCGCCGGGTCAAGGCGCAAGACGAGCAGGTTGAGGTCGTGATAATCACGGCCTACGGGGACATTGCAATGAGCGTCCAGGCGATGAAGCAGGGGGCGTATGACTTCCTGACAAAGCCGTTTGACACGATTGACCATGTCGTCCTTGTGACGAGGCGAGCAGCAGAGAAGGCGCAGATGGCCCGAAGGCTCCAGAGGCTTGCGGACGCGTTTGCGCCTCGCGAACGTTTGAGTGGCCTCGTAGGCGCGAGCGAGCCGATGCAGGCCGTATATCGCCGCATTGTCCAGCTTGCCAAGACCGACTCGACAGTGCTCCTCTTGGGGGAGACCGGCACGGGCAAGGAGATGACCGTGCGTGCGATTCACAACCTCAGTGCGAGGAAGGATGCTCCGTTCGTTGCCGTCAACTGCGGGAGTTTACCAGAATCACTGCTCGAGAGCGAGCTGTTCGGGCACACAAAAGGCTCCTTCACCGGGGCGTCGTCCACCAAGTTGGGGTTGTTCGCATCCGCATCCGGCGGCTCGATCCTTTTGGATGAGATCGAGGCCGCCAAGCAGGGCACTCAGATCGCCCTTCTGCGGGTGCTTGACTCGATGAAGATACGGCCCATTGGCAGCAGTAAGTCCCAGAAGGTCGATGTCCGCGTGTTTGCGGCTAGCAACGATGACCTCGAGTCGCGAGTTGAGGATGGCTCATTCAGAAAAGACCTATACTACCGCCTGGTCTCAGCGATCATCACGCTGCCGCCTCTACGAGAGCGTCGTTCGGACGTGCCGATCTTGGCGGAGTACTTTTTGCGGCTCTACAGCAAAACCTATGGATTGCCTAAGAAGCGACTCTCGCCCAGGGCAAGCGAGCTGATCATGAGATACGACTGGCCCGGCAACGTGCGGGAGCTCAAGCACGCGATCGAGCACGGAGTTATCTTCTCAAGCGGTCCTGTTGTGGGACCGAGGGACCTGCCGAAGGCCATCACGTCTTGCCCCGCCCCCGCCTCGTTTATTCCCCTGCCGGAGCTTGAGAGACGGCATATAGAGGAGGCGCTTCGGCTGAGCGCCTTCAACAAGGCGCGGGCGGCGAAGCTCCTGGGCCTGAGCAGACAGGCCCTATACCGCAAGATCGAGCGTTTGGGCATTGAGCTGGAGAGCGTAACGTCCGGAAACGGACAGGTCTGAGGCCGTGGAGCTCCCTGCGGCCAGCAGGGGACAGATCGGCAGTCGACTCCGTTAAGCGTTGATTCGACGCAAGCCTCGGTAGTTATGGGCAGACCAGATGGCGAGGCTCGTTGCCGGCTGAGGAGCGTGGCTTGCCGTTCATGTTGGATTCATGGTGGTTGCTGCGATCGGCCTTTTCGCAGCGTGCCGAGGAGGGTGTTCGGAGAATGCCGGGCAGATTGGCACAATGTCTGCATAGCGCATAGAATGGGTGTATGAGGCAGCGGAATATATATCACAGGAGAAGGAGTTAACGGGATTGCAGTATTCGGATGGGAAGAGGGGCCAAGGTGAGCTGCAGGCGAGGAAGCTTGCGGTTGTGGTGGCCTCAGAGGACATGGCCCAGTGCGGCAAGATCAAGAACATCCTGGAGGACCAGCAGTTCATCGTGATGGACGAGGCCTTGCCGAACAGGGCTGTGCCCGCAAAGAGCCTGCTTGTGCCCTCGGCAGTCGTAGTTCAGGTTGAGCCTGATCCGGCCGAGGTGTCAGCTGAGATCGCCCAGTTGCGGTCGGAGAGCCCTGAGATGCCGATTCTGTTTGCGGTTGATGCGAACACGGAACAGCTGGAGATCAATGTCAGGAAGATGGGGGTTCAGTATTACATGCTCTTGCCCGACGAGATGGATAGCTTGGCGGTGATCGTCCACTGTCTCATCAGGGCGTAGCTCATCCCGGATGCGGAATCTCCGCGCCCACCCCCCGTCCTTCTTGAGGATTGTGCTGTTTTGGTCCCCACGCTGCGCCTTTCGGCTTGCATGGAGCTATTCACGTTCAGCCCTTTCAGCGGTGACGGTGTTCTTCCCTAGTTTCGACTGCCGAGGGTTAGCGTCCGGGAACGGACGTTCCCTGAAATCACGCTTAAGAGACAGTTTGAAGCAGGCGGCGGCCAGTTGGCTTGGGCTGTTGCGCTGCAATTAGTCCGGATACGGACGATTCAGCGGGGCGGCCTTTTGTGGCTTCAGTGGCCATGAAAGTGTGGGAACGTGCGAAGAACGCTTTCTATGGGGACATAGGGCACAAGCGGCAGACAAGATCGCTAAAGTGGCATGGAACATGCTCCGATAAGTGGAGAGTGAAATGAAAACAAGTGAGAAGGTAGCTAGGCGGAGGTATGTAACCTCGCTCAAGTAATGTGATGAAAGGAGGTGCCAACGGAGAACCTGGAGAGGATTTTAGCCAGACATCGTTTTTTTGGTGTATGGAGGTAACATCTGCCCGTAATTCGGGCAACCCACAGTATTACTAATAGGAGGAAAAGGTGGGACAACAACAACTGTTACTGATTGTGTTGAGTATTATCATCGTTGGGATAGCGGTGGTAATCGGTCTGGGCCTGTTCAGCGAGGGAGCCGATCAGGCGGACATTGACCAGGTAGTTCAGGATGTCGTCAGCATGGGCGCACGGGCTCAGCAGTATTACATGAAGCCGACTGCGCTAGGTGGTGGTGGTCAGTCGTTTGTGGGTATCACTATAGACGACATTGGCTCTGCCACGAACAACAATGGCGACACTTACGCCGTTTCTGGCGCGAGCGCCAGCCAGGTGACGATTACTGGCACCTGCGTAACGGCGAAGTGCGACGATGGCACCACGCCGGTCACTGTTGTTGGGACAGTAACGCCGGTCAACGTTACGACAGTCATCAACAGGACGGCAGGCGGCGGAGAGTAATCGAGTATGTTGTGGGCAGGCCCGACTCGTTTTGGGCCTGCCTTTTTTGTCTAACGCAAGGGGCGAGAGCAGATGGCGGAGTTTAGATACCACGGGATGAGTGCGGCCGGTCGGCCAGTTCAGGGGATGCTTGCAGCCAGGAACAAGAGGGAGGCACATCTGAAGCTTTCAGAGCTCATGCGGGCCAAGCGGTTCAGTCTTAGCTCTCTGGAGAAGAAGCGGACTTATGTTTACAAGGTCCAGAAGGGGACCGAGAGACCCGTTGTAGGTGAGAGAAAGGCGTATTCCCCGGAGGAACTCACCCGTGCCCTGAGGGCGATTGGCTATAGGGTCATATCGGTGCGCAGGAAGCTGCTCGACTTCAACATGCGCCCACCGACCAGGGACGTGGTGATGTTCATCAGGCTCAGCGCCGACCTTCTGAGAGAGAATCTGCCATACGACGAGGTCTTACAGCTGTTAGGCGCAGATATTCAGAACAAGGCCTTGAAGGACTCAATCAAGGAGATCAGCAGCGATCTGAAGGACGGCAAGGAGGGGAAGGAGGTATTCGCCAAACAGGAGGGTGCGCTTGGGCGGTTTGCGGCGCACATGCTTGGCGTTGCGTCCACAAGCGGGAACATGGTGGAGATATACGAGAGCACCGCGAAGTTCCTGGAGCGGAACCAGACGTTCAAGAAGAACCTCAGAAGCGCGCTCATCATGCCGTCGGTAACGGTGTTCTTGTTACTTTGTGCGACGCTATTTTATGTTGGCTACATATTTCCTAAGACGGCGGAGATGTTCCTGAAATTCAAGATGGAGCTGCCTCCGATGACCAAGTTCACGCTCGACATGAGTCATTTCTTGCAGGACCACATATTCATCATCCTAGCAGCAATTTTTCTGCCGATAGCGTTTGGGCTGAAGTTTGCTTTCAGCAAGAAAGGTCGTTTTTATGTTGATAAGTATATCATACGGCTGCCCATCATAGGCAGCGTTCTACATAAGACTAGTATAGAGATCTTCTGCCGCGTGTTCACGGCGCTGTACTCAGGTTCAGGCGAGAACATCGACGTGATCAGGACTGCGGCTGAGGCGTGCCGCAATCGCTACATGGAGCGTCAGATCAAGGAGATCACACTTCCGATGATGATCAAAGAGGGCAAGGGGCTCGTCGAGTCGCTTGAGAAGACAGGTGTGTTCACCGATACCGCGCTCAACAGGCTGCGAGGGGGTGCAGAGACGGGGACGCTTCGTAAGACAGCGTTGCAAGTGGCGAACTATTACGAGAAGGAGACGACCTACAAGATGAAGGCGATCATCGACTGGGTGCAGGTCTTCGTGGCGTTTTTCGTTCTGATAGTGATGACAGCGATAACGGTTGTCTCTTCGGAGACGGCGATCATAAAGCCCAAGAGACCGGGGGTTACAGCGCACTGATGTTAGCACCGCCACCCCAGGGGAGATTTGGAAGCGCTCTGGTCGATAACGGCGTCATCGACGAGGAGACACTGGACAAGGCGCTCCAGATACAGAGCTCGGAGCTGGAGAGCAACCGGCGCAAGCTTGGGGAGATACTTGTCCAGGACCTGGGCGTAGATCGGCACAGGGTCTATAAGGAGATCGCCAACATCTATGCTTTCCGGACGATCGAGCTTTCGGAGGAGGACCTCGGGGAGGACAGGATAAGGTTCATCAGCGACCTGATGGACAGCGTCAGCGGCGAGATGCGCAGTTACCTGATCAACAAGAAAGTTCTGCCCTATAAGCTCCACCCGCTCAAGCATGGTGTTCTGATAGTGGTGTGTGCTGACCCGACCGACCGTGAGATTCAGAGCCTGATCACGGAGTTTGGTTTCAGGCGCTACGAGATCGCCTACATGCGGTTGGAGGAGATTGAGCAGCTTGCGGAGAAGCTGGTTCCTCAGCAGGAGGAGTTCCTGAAGATACTCGAGGAGGCTACCGAGTCGGTCGAGACGATCGAGGAGCCGGAGACCGAGCTGGACGAGGAGGCGCTCGAGGCAGAGATAAACAAGAGCCTGCTCACCGACTTGGTTGAGGGCAGCCTGGTCGAGGCGGTTCGGAAGGGAGCGTCTGACATTCATGTTATTCCGAAGCCGGGGAACATCACCGAGTTTTACTTCCGGGTGGACGGTAGGCTGCAGCTGTGGTATCGACATGAGGGCAGCAAGCCAGAGGCTATCGCGGCCGTCATAAAGGATAGGGCCAAGAACATCGACCGTTTCGAGTGGGATTCGGCGCAGGACGGGTTCATCCAACGGACCATAGACAACGCTCTGATCAGGTTCCGTGTTTCGATCATGCCGATAGTTGGGCAGGAGCTGAGGCGCAAGCTCGAGAGCATAGTAATCAGGGTAATTGACGACCGGAAGTTGATCACTGATTTCGATGAGTTGGGCTTTCAGAAGCAAGCGAAAGAGGCCTTCATACGTGCGATCAGCAAGCCTCAGGGGATAGTGATCCTGACGGGGCCTACCGGCAGTGGTAAGAGCACAACGTTGGTGGCGGCGCTGAGTCACGTTATGAACCCGAGCATCAACGTGGTTACGGTGGAGGATCCTGTTGAGTACAACATCCCCGGAGCGAGGCAGATAAAACTCGGGCCGAGGCTTGATTTTGACCTGGCAGTTCGCTCGATACTGCGGCATGACCCGGATGTTGTCATGGTGGGGGAGATGCGGGACAGAAAAACCGCTGAGATAGCGATCAAGATGGCCAATACCGGTCACTTGACGTTCACAACGTTGCATACGAATGATGCGATAAGCGCGGTTGCTCGGCTATACAAGATGGGCATCGAGCCGTTTCTGCTTGCCTATTCGATCAATATAGTAGTTGCTCAGCGCCTCGTGAGGACTCTGTGTCCTGACTGCAAGCGGCCGATCAAGGACTTGGACCCGAAGATACCGCTTGACCTGGGCTTTACCGAGAAGGAGATAGAGGAGACAACCTTCTATGAGAGCGTGGGCTGCAAGAACTGCCGGCTGGGCTACCGCGGGCGTATCGCCATCCACGAGGCGTTCTATTTCACCAAAGAGGTGAGGCGGATGGTGTATCAAGCCTCCCAGGAGATCGACGAGGAGGCGCTCAGGAATCAGGCAATCGCGGACGGGATGCTCACACTTCGCGCGTCCGGCCGCGAGCGGATAAAGCGTGGTGAGACGACTCTTGAGGAGATCGCGTTTGCGACGGCCGCGGACTAGAGGACAGGAGGGAGTAGGAGAATGAGTTCAGGACAGATGATACTTGGCTTGGGGGCGCTTGTAATGCTTTCGACTCTGGCTCTGACGCTCAACAGCGTTGTGCTGGATGGGAACCGGACGATGATGGAGAGCGAGCTTTACGTCTTGGGGACGTCGGTTGCGCAGTCCTTCGTGGAGCG
>QMNL01000095.1 GCA_003647755.1 Candidatus Coatesiibacteriota bacterium | reverse complement strand
GTGCTTAGCCCACGTAAACAAAGGGTCTCTAAACAGAAGGCCTCGCGTCCCGTAGTCCTTGACGTTGCGCTCGATCTCATCGACCGTATTCTCGACCGACCTGGCTCGCCACTTGTACGCCGCACGGTAGGCGCAGTAGTTACACTTATAGGGGCAGCCGCGGCTGGAGAGGATCGGCAAAAACGGCCTCGCCTTGATGTTTGGGTAGTAGGAGTATCGCTCCCGCGGGAAGATAGACCAGTCTGGAAACGGAAGTTGGTCGAGATCATCAATCGGCTCCGATTCGATGACGCCAGAGAGCTCCCCGAGGTCGGCGATTTTGTAGCCGAACTCCTCCGGCTCGCCCTTGACTACGAAGTCGGCGTGCTCAAGGTACATGTCGGGCATCGCTCCTGAAAACGGGCCGACGAAGCCGATCTTGGCGTGGAGCTGTTTCCGTAACCCATCAGCCAGCGCAAGCTCGTGATAGACGTCAACTATCGATGAGTGGAGCAGCACAACGTCCGCCGAATGTGGGAGAGTATCATGATAGAGACCTACTTCGTGGCCTGTCTCTCTAAAGATTGCCGCCAAGTAGCCAAACCGCGTAAGCGGCAGCTTGATACCAGTCCTCTTCGCCTTCTGTAAAAACCTGGCCCTGAGCGAGCTGCCGACGTAGAACGCCGTGCCATAGCCTCCCGCCCAGTCCTTGTAGATTAGGTTCCGACCATCGCTCGGAACGTCAACCAAGGCGATCTTCATAAGACAGAATCTCCCAAATTAGTAGGGTCTCGCCGTAGCAAACACGAGATCGAGCCCAAAGCATAACGCATATTGCCCCGGCCACAAAACCCTCAGTTGACTTCACACGGCACAAGTGAAGGTAGGTCGCCACACCCCAAATGGTTCGCAGCGGGCTTTTCCAGCCGGGCTACTACGGCTGAAACATGGCTTTGACAATGCGCCTCGTCGGCGATAGGTTTCAAGATGTAGAGGCAATAATATGGCTAAAAGTGTGAACTGAGGGAGTGTGTCATGAAGGGACTGGAGAAGCTGGCGATTGTCGGTGCGGTCATTGGTTTCATCGTCAGCATTGTTTTCAAGCTTGTGGGCATTCGGCTTTTTGTGACGGCCACGGGTGTGTGGCGGTTCACTATGGTGTGCCTGGTGTTCGCGGTTTGGGTGAGACTTGTGTTACTGGGCTCCACTGAATCTGGCGAGTTACCAAAGGGACCCGACTCAAAGGCGATGTAGTGGCCTGTTGAGAGCAAAGGGGCCATGGACATCGGCACAAGGGGGCGCGTGCGGCGGGCGGTAACGTCTGAGGCAAGGTGCTTAAATAGGCCAAATGTAATGGTTGGTTGATGCGTGCTCCGCTACGAGTGCGAGTCGTGATTCTGGAACGTGCACGGAGAACATTGGAGCCGGTGGCGGGGGATTTACGAGCTACAAATCTAGAGGAAGTCCGAACTTGGAACAGAATAGCGACAGCGCACCCCACCTCATATATCCGCCAAACACTCGCTATCAATGTGTAAAATGCGGGGAGTGCTGTCGCCAGCAATGGGTGATTGATGTGGAGCAGGGCTGCCCTGACAAGCTGCCCGGCGTCCTCAAGAGTCATATCCATCCTGTTGACAATAGGCGCCAGTCCGGCGCCGTAGCAGGAGTCATCAGACCAGACCCCTCTCGGGGTGGCTGCCCCCTTCTGGGAGCCGACAACCTCTGTGTCATTCACAAGCGGTTGGGATACAACGCAAAACCGCTCGTGTGTAAGAAGTTCCCGTTCAGGTTCATCGAAACGCCTCGAGGCATTGTGGTTGACGTGTCGTTTGTCTGCAATGAGGTTCTGCACAACAGGGGCGAGCCGATTGAGCAGTACCAGCAGGAACTTGAGGAGCTCGCCGCCCAGACCAGCTGGAAGATCACCGTTGCTGACAAAATCCTTCTCAAGACCAAGATCTCGGTTACTTATGATGCCTATCTTCTCATTGAGGAGAAACTGCTCAGCATTCTCTCCGCCCGGCAGGCAACCCTTGAGGATCGGCTGGTGGCGGGGAACATCTTCCTGTTCAGTCTCTGCAAGAATATCTACGATGACGAGAGAATAACCCTCAACGAGGCGAGCATCGAGAAGCGACTCGCCAGGTTTGCGCCTCGGCATATAGCGAAGCTCTATTTGATAGCCAAAAAGGGCAAGAAAATGTGCTCAAGGCATCGGCAGCAGCTTTTCGTGATCACGTTCCTGACGTTTGCGTCGAGCGCCTTGGAGAGGAAGAGCAGGCTAAGGGTTCTGCTGGACACCTGGATAAACAACACCAAGCAGACGCTTAACGTGGGCAAGATCAGGGTGCCTGTTCTTGCTGAGCCGGTTGCGCTCAGGAGGCTGTCCGACGTGGCGTTTGACGCGGAGGACACATCGATAGGCGACCTTGCGGCAAGATACCTGTCGCACTGCATCTTTCGCAAGGTTCTCATTGCGCAATATGGCATTTTCAGGGGATACAACATGCTCCTACTCATGTATGGCGTTATGAAGTGGTTATCCAAGGTCTTTGCCCTTCAGGACGGCAAGGACTGCGTCGAGCCAACCCATTTCGCCAACGCAATAAAACTCGTCGAGCGCCAATATCTCCGCCACAGCGAGCACCTCGCCCTGCTCAAGGTAGAAAGCCGTGCCATGCGCTTTGTCGATAAGGTGTTTGAGGACCTCGGGTTTGCGCCGCTTATCGTTAAGAGCTAGGCAGGCTGATAGCTGGTTCGGCTGATAGGTTGGCTCCGGTTCAAGCCATCAACCCGTTGCCTGAAGTGAAGGTTGTGCCCCCAAGTCATGGCACCTCGCAACAGCGAGTTCGGGCTAAACGACAGCATTGTCGTCATCTCGGCCAAAGCCGGGCGATGTTGTCCGTCATCCATGACCGAATCCAGGCAGATGTTTACAATTGAGAATCGAATCGCTTTGGTGCATAAGCAGGGCGGACACATCTGAGGTTGCAGGACAGCGTAAGGAAGGATTATGGACAAAACTGAGCGGCGAATACTAAACATTCTGAAACGTAGAGGCGGTCAGCGCCTCAGCCTGCAGGAGATTCAGCGGCGGTTTACGACTGGGCGGGAGCGCAAAGCGGTCCTCAAGCAGCTTGCCCGCCTAGTCTCTCGAGGCAAGGTTACCAAGGATGCAGACGGCAAGTTTTCCATCACCTCGGCTAAGAAACGGCTTGTGGGTCGCTTCGAGCCAACTAACGAGCGGTTTGGCTTTGTTATTCCTGTCTCGCCAGAGACCAATGACATCTATGTGCCGGCGCAGCGTTGGGGCGGTGCGATCGATGGCGATATTGTTGAGGTTGCGTTCACGAAACGCCGTGGTGGCCGGACGACCGGGCAGATCGTTCGGATCGTTAAGCGGACAAGGCATGAGTTGGCGGGAAAGGTTCTCAAAAGGCGGGAGGGAATGTTTCTCGTGCCGTTGTCGGCGAAGGTCTTTCACGAGGTTGTGGTTGTCAATAACGAGGCCGGCCCTGTCGAGGACGGGCTAGTCGTGAACGCGGTCATAGATAAAATCGATGACCGTCTCAATCGCATAAATGTGTCCATCGTCGAGGTCTGGGGCAAACCGGACGACCCGGAGGTGCTATGTAGGATAGTCATCGCGAGGTTCAACATACCCACCGTGTTTTCTGACGAGGCGCTCGACGAGGCGAGGCGAGTCCCGCGGACTATTACGGAGAGCGACCTCCGTGGCCGAGCAGACCTTCGCAGCTTGGTTACATTCACGATCGACGGCGAGCAGGCGAAGGACTTCGACGATGCAGTGAGCATCGAACGGCGGGATGGTGGATTCCGGCTGTGGGTTCACATTGCGGACGTGAGCCACTACGTAGCTGAGGGTTCGGCGCTTGACAAGGACGCCTATGAGCGAGCTAACAGCGTCTATTTTCCTGGGAGCGTCATTCCGATGCTGCCGTTTGAGCTGTCCAACGAGATATGCAGCCTTAAGCCGAACGAGGACAGGCTTGCGATGAGCGTCCAGATGGATTTGGACAAGAGGGGCGAGGTTTGCGCTTCAAAGATGTTTAAGAGCGTTATCCGCAGCAATGCGAGGCTAACATACACGGAAGTTGGCTCTCTGCTTGAGCAACACAGAAAGGGCAAGGATGTTTCGGAGGATACCCCGGGCTTCGCGCAGTACCTGTATGATATGGACGATGCTGCGCAGCTGCTGACGAAGGCACGGATGAGCCGCGGCAGCCTCGACTTCGACCTGCCAGACCCGGTAATCATCCTCGACCTGCAGGGCAAGCCAGAGGACATCGTCCGCGAGGAGCGCAATCCGGCACACAGGCTGATCGAGGAGTTCATGATCGCGGCGAACGAGGCGGTTGCCTCGTACCTCACCGTCAACGGTTGCAAATGTGCGTACAGGGTGCACGAGCCACCGGACGACGAATCGCTCATCGGGCTCTCTCAGACGCTCAAATCGGTCGGCATGAAGGTCTCTTTCGCAGGGGGAGACTTATCAAACAAGTTCCAGCAGCTTATCCAGAGGGTCCGCGGCAAGCGGATCGAGCGACTGGTCTCCTATCTTATTCTGCGAGCACTCAAAATAGCGAAGTATTCGCCAGAGAATATCGGCCATTTCGGCCTTGCTTCGAGCTGCTATGCGCACTTCACGTCGCCAATCAGGCGCTATCCCGATCTCATGGTCCACAGGTTCCTCAAGCAGCAGCTGAAGGGCAAATCCAAGGGCAAGGTGAAAATGACCAACGAGGCGCTGAAAGAGGCAACACACCACTGCTCCGTCCGCGAGCGGGCCGCGATGGGCGCGGAGCGGAAGATAGTCAAGATGCGCCAGGCGCAGTTCATGGCGGACAGAGTGGGTGAGCGGTTCACGGGGATCATCTCGGGGCTGACTGCGAGGGGCTTCTTCGTGGAGCTGGACCAGTTCTTCGTCGAGGGGTTCGTGCCGTTGGTGTCCCTTTCTGACGACCGCTATTCGTTCAGCGAGGAGAAGCAGTGCATTACTGGGGAGAAAACCGGTCGACGCTTCAGGATGGGTGATGCTGTAAAGGTTCGCGTCCGGTCGGTCCAGGTCCCCCTCGGGCGGATCGACTTCAAGTTGATTGACGCAAGCACATAGGCTATACAGGCGAGAATGTCGCCCATAGTAAAAATAGTCCTCGTATTCTTCGCTGTTATCTTCAGCCTCAAGCTAAAGTCGCCGCTCGGCTTATCGCTCTTCGCCGGGTCGCTCGCCCTGGGTCTCTGGCTTGGGATGCCGCTGGGTGCACTCGGCCGCAGCACGTGGGCAGGCGTGTTCGACCTGCCAAATCTCATGCTCCTTTTGATCGTGCTGCTGATCGTCCTGTTCTCTGCCGTCCTCCAGGAGACTAAGCAACTGAGCAAGCTCGTCGCTGCGGTCAGAGAAGTCGTCCACAACCCGCGATTAGCCATCCCGATGATGACAGCGATCATCGGCCTGCTGCCAATGCCCGGCGGCGCAAGGTTCTCCGCTCCACTCGTTGACGAGGCGGCGCAAGGACTCCGAATTAGCAAGCTCGAAAGCGCCACCATCAACTTCTGGTTCAGGCATATCTGGGAATACTGGTGGCCCTTTTATCCCTCCGTCATCCTTATGAGCGCGATAACGGGCTTCAGTATAGCCAAGATCTTCGTCATCTTCCTCCCCGCATCGGCCGTAATGGTGCTCGCCGGATACCTCTGCTACCTCCGCCGAATCCCAAGACGCGCTCGAGTAGATGAGAATCCAAGGTCCCACGGCTCAGTCCTCAGACTCCTAAGCATAAGCCGTGCGATCCTGGCCGTTATCATAATTAACTTCGCACTTGTGGGTCTGCGAGCCGCGTTTGAATCGGCCGGAATCCACCTCGACAAGTTGCCCGCAAGGCTCCCTCTCGTCATCGCGCTCCTCGTCGGAATAACCATAGCGCTTCGCGGCTCTGGTCTAAAAGCGCAAACGATCGCCAAGATGGTCCTTAACAGACGGGTTTTAATGACGCTGCTAACGGTCGCCTCGATCCTGATCTTCAGCCAAGTCCTCAAGGATGCTGGCGCCATAGCGCAGATCACAGAGTCTCTTAGGGGACAACAGGTCCCGGTGCTACTGCTTGCTTTCGCAGTCCCGTTCCTGGTGAGCTTCGTTACGGGCCTAGTCGTCGCCTACGTCGGGATAGGGCTGCCAATCCTGTATCCAGTCTTCGTATCCTCGCTCCCGCAGAGCGAACTTGTGGCTTACGTATTCATTTTTTCCATCGCCGGGTACGTGGCCGTAATGCTCACGCCAGTGCACCTCTGTCTCATACTTTCCAACGAGTACTTCAATGTTGCATATCTGCAGGTTGCCAGGCGCCTGATTCTCCCCTGCATCCTGTCGATGACCGCCTATTTCGGCATATTCCTGCTGTATAGGATGCTGTGAATCACGCAGCCCAACCTCTGGGCTCCCGTAGCGGACGAATCTCTGTCGTCAGCTCGCACCTGCCGAGCTCGCATCCAACCCAACATGTCTCAAGCGAAATGCTCAGCCGCGGGCCTTGC
>QMNL01000094.1 GCA_003647755.1 Candidatus Coatesiibacteriota bacterium | reverse complement strand
AGTATTGGAGCTTTTTCACCGGTAACTTTAACTTCTGTTCGCCAGCGATTGCTGCAAACGGGGAGGTCTGTTTCGGCTCGCGAAATGGGTACTTTTTCGCTGTCTCCCCTGATGGCGATCTCGATTGGCAGTTCGATGCCGTCGCAAGGATTGACTCCTCGCCAGCGATTGACAGCTTCGGCAACATCTATTTCGGTGCCGGTAACGGGCTCGTTTACTGCATAACTGGCCCGACGATCGTTGCGACCGAGGGCACCCTTAATTGGACCTATGATGCCCAAGATAGGGTCTATTCGTCGCCCACGCTGGACAATGACGAGTACTCGGTTTTCTTTGGCACTGACGACGGCAGGCTGGTCTCGATCTTCTCTCAGAATTTCCCTGCCACACAGGGAACGCTCGAGTGGAGCCTGCTGCTGGGAGACCGCATTTTCGCATCACCAGCTTATCGATATTACGACCTCGCACCAACCGGCTCCCCCGCCGGCGACATCGCCATGGTCTATATCGGTGTTGAGATAGGCCTTGCGGAAGGTGCGGTCTATGCCATCGAGGTCCCGACAGACCCTGCGACGAGCACGCTGGCTACTGTCCAATCGGTCTATCCCGGCACGGGTGATGACCCCATCGGACCAGTTGATAGCTCCGTAGCGATCTCTGACGATGGCAACTTCATCTACTTCGGAAGCAAGGACGGCAACCTCTACTGCCTCACCTCGTCAGGCTATTTGCAGTGGTCCTACGAGACCGGCGGAATGGTCGACTCGTCGCCCGGCATCCTCGGAACTGGCGATATCGTCGTCGGCTCCAGAGACGGCGCTGTCTATTGCGTTGACCCGAGCGGAGACCTCCGATGGTCATTCGAGACGGGAGGGCCTATCGAATCCTCTCCTGCTATCGACGGTAACAACAACGTGATCATAGGCTCCAGAGACCATTTCCTCTATTCCATCTCGCCAAATGGTGTCCAGAACTGGCGATACATGTCAGACTACCATGTCTGGTCATCCCCCGTCATCGGCAGACAATCCACTGGCTCGGGCGGGTTGGAGCCTCTCGTTACGACCGCGACCATCTACTTCACTGGCGCCGATATGCGCCTCCACGCCATCCGCGAGGACAGGGCTAGTCCCTACTTCTTGAGCCGCTCGCCTGATGACGGCGAGACCGGTGTCAGCCACCGACTGGCAAAAGTCATCTTTGAGATCGTGGACACCCAGACAGACGTCAACAGAGAGTCGATCTTCATGCTCTTCAGGGGAGAGCACGTCTATCCCACTTTCGAGCGAATAGAGACTGACACCTACCGGGGCTGGAAGGGCACCTACTACTGCGGAGACGAGACCTTCGACTACGGCGAGGAAGTTACTGTAACCATCCAGGCCTGCGACACGGCCTGGGAGCCCAACTGCATGGACGAAACATACTCCTTCACTATCGAGTCATCCTCAAGACGCCCTGTGATTGCGCCTCGAGCGCCCAAGCTCAATGTGAATCGTCCACTCAAGGAAGACCACCTCCGTCCGGTTGAGATAAAGTAACCCCCCTCCAATTTATGCGTTCATCCACTTTGGCCGCCGGACACTTCGCCGGCGGCCATTTTCTTTGCGGCACGGAGAAAGAACCACTGTCGAACACCCCCGGCTAGCCCCATGCTGCGTCCGAGACATCAGCAAGGATGCTGTCTGTGAATTAACAGGGCTACATTATCCGGCCACGGCCTTGACGTGCTACAACACACCCACGATCTTGAGCCGGGTAGGTAACCATGAGGGCATATATGAACCAGAGAAAGAACACGACCAGGTGGATTTTGCTCCTTCTGACGGCGGTGTCTGCCGCACTCATTATATCGCGAGTTCCGAGCGTCGGGACTGTCTGGCGCTATGGCCCGTCTCTGGCGTTCGATGGCCCCAAGGCTACCTTCTACTGTTTTCGCGATGAGTGGCTTGGCCGGGACTTTGCATCCAACACAACTCGCCCCGGCAGGGCCCGGCTCGAGCTCCTCAACCAGTTCGCGGTTCGGCCCAGCTTCAATAGTGCCCCGAATTATCTCCTGACGGCGGTGCCAGGAATCGGTCGCCACCTCGCCTCGGCGCTCATTGCTGTGCGGCAGGGCAGACGTGTTTCTCCCGAGGAGCTCCAATCCGTATCTGGCCTCGGCCATAAGCGGCTGGAGTCGCTCAAGAGGGCATTTGCGTTTGGGGCACCTAACTCCCCACCCGACCCAACAGTGCTCAACCTGTGATGGACGTGCTCGAAGGCCTAAACCCTCGCCAAGTTGAGGCGGTGCTCGAAACTGAGGGTCCCGTCCTTGTCCTCGCCGGCGCGGGAAGTGGCAAGACGAGGGCCATCGTCCACCGAATCGCATACCTCTTGGACGGCGGCATATCACCCAGTCGCATCCTTGCCGTTACATTTACTAACAAGGCCGCTGGCGAGATGAAGTCCCGCACTGTGAGAATGGTGGGTCAGACCGCAGAGGCAGTGTGGATCTCCACGTTTCACTCGTTCTGCGCAGGGATTCTCAGGGCCCACATCGAGGCATTAAAGCCTATCGATGGTCGGCAGGCATACCGGCGGGGCTTCTCCATCTACGATGAGGATGATAGGAAGAAACTTCTGCTAGAGTGCCTCAAGGAGATTGGACTCAAACCGACAGCGAATGACATCAAGATGGCCCGCAAATGGGTCTCGTTAGCCAAGCTCAAGGGCCTTGACGCGGACGACCTCCAGGCGAGGCTTGCAAGAGATGGTCAGGCAAGGTTCGCAGACGTTTACGAGCGATACCTGATACGGATGGCCGCCTCGAACGCGGTTGATTTCGACGACCTCCTCGCCCTGACCCTGAGGCTATTTGACGAGAACAAGGAAGTGCTTACTTTATACCAGAATAGGTTTGAATACTGCATGGTCGATGAGTTCCAGGACACCAACCGGGTGCAATATGAGCTGGTGAAAAGGGTCGTGGGAAAACACAGGAATCTATTCGTGGTGGGAGATGACGACCAGTCCATTTACTCCTTCCGAGGCGCTGACGTGAGGAACATGCTCGACTTCGAGCGGGATTTCCCAGATGTAAGAGTGATACATCTTGACCAGAACTACCGCTCCACAAAAAGCATTCTGGCAACCGCATCCTCGCTCATCTCCAAAAACATCGCTCGGAAGCAGAAGAACCTCTTCACTGAGAATACCCTGGGCGAAAAGGTTGAGGTCTGCACCTGCGGGACGGAAGAGGCGGAGGCCGAGTTCGTCTGCGAAAGGGCGCAGCGCGTCGCCCGAACGGGTGGAGACAAGCCCCCCACTATTGCTGTTTTCTATCGGACAAATGCCCAGTCCAGGGCACTCGAGGATGCCCTCTTGAGATACGAGATACCTTACACTGTCGTCCGTGGCCTCCGGTTCTACCAGCGCAAGGAGGTCAAGGATGTCGTGGCGTATCTCAAAGCATCGATCAACCCTGACGATGATCTAGCCATAGAGCGGGTCATCAATGTGCCCCCACGCGGCATCGGCAGGAGCTCAATGAAGATGATCAGGGCCAGGGCACACGCGGCGGGCTGCTCCCTTCTCGCCGCCATTGCCGAGCTAAAGGATTCTGATGCTGTCAGACCTGCGCTCCGCCGTCGGCTAACGTCCTTTCGTGCGCTCATCACCTCCCTCAAGACATCCGCTGAGACCATGCACCCGTCTGGGTTCATAGATCATATCCTCCACGAGACCGGCTATCTAGACTACTTGCAGGATAGCGACGAGGACGAGGGGCAGACCCGGGCGGAGAACGTTCGGGAGCTATCGACGGCCGCCAAGTCCTTTGCCAAGAAGCACCCAGGCGCCACCGTGGAGGATTTTGTGCAGCACGTTTCACTCATGAGCGAACTCGACCAGTTCGACGAACACGAGCAGCCGGTCTCCCTCATAACGCTTCACAGCGCCAAGGGACTCGAGTTTGACTTCGTGTTTTTGATCGGCGTTGAGAAGGGGCTCTTGCCTCACTACTCGGCGAGGCAGAAAGACGAGATCGAGGAGGAACGGCGCCTGCTATATGTCGGGATGACCCGTGCGAAAAAGGGACTCATTCTGACCAGGGCGTATCGGCGGCTGATCTTCGGTCGGACCGTCATCAACCCAGAATCGCCGTTCATAGGGGAGATAGACCCAGCCCTCATCACCCGGACGGCCTACTACGGCAAGGACCTTCTCTAGGATTACCCAAGACCCATGGACATGCCGCTTGCAGAGCAACTTTCCTGGCCAGAAGAGTAATGGAATGGGGACCTTGTGTTTTTCCTGGTGAGAAGCTCTCTTTCATTGGGGCGTAGCTGGCGTTGACGGGCTTGTCAGCGGCGCGATCGGTCTTCAGAACGCGAGGTAGGCTTTTGAGATGTGGAGGTCCAGCGCCTTCACGGTACTCATTCGGATTCGGCAGCGCCCCTGAGCCTCAGACAGGCGAGCTTGGTGGAAAGACCGCAGTTATTGCACGCCTCGCGCCGCTCCTCGAAGCAGTTGAGATACGGGCGAGTCCGGGCACACCGTAGCGCCGCACAGAGCTTTTCGGCAAGGCCGCTAACCCAGACAAGTGCATCCTCGCTGACTGGAATTGGCACCAGATCGCCCGTCCTCGCAAGATACATGTTAATGCTAATATCGGCCACCGAAAGCCCATGCGGCCTTGAGGCGGCCAACACATAAGCCATCATCTGTGCGCGGTATCGAGCCTCGATCCCGGATGGGTCCATGTCGGTCTTGTAATCGACGATAAATGTGCGCCCAGTGTGGTCCTCGTATAGAAGGTCTATCTTGCCCCGGAGAAAACCGCCACCGATACGGAAGACGAAGGGCACCTCCCGCCGCAATCGCCTGGCTCTGCGCATCGCCTCGCCAAGCGCCGAATTGCGGAGTGTCGTGAGGGCATCTTGGAGCGCGCCCCGCAGTGATTGACATTCGACTGCGTTGGCAACCGATTTTGCGAGCGCTGCGTCCTCCCTGTCGCACTCGGCGTCCATCAGTTCAAAGACCTTGTGGACGGCAGTTCCGAACTCCCGCCCGTGGGCTGGACCGCTCTCTTGATTGGCGGTTTGAGCATCGCTGACCTCCAGAAGGCCTGAGCCAAGAAGGTGCTCCAACAGATAGCGCCTGGGACAAGCGCCATACGTGTTCAAATCAGTTGGCGAGACCTCGGGCTCAAACTCCAGCGGACCTAGCGGGTGGACATAACGGACAAGCGACAGCGGAGAATCGCTCGCACGCGAGTCCCCTCCCTCGATCTCTGATGCGGCGGTCTCGGCCTCAGCGATGAACCCGTGTGGGTCATGCTTCAAAACTGGCTCGCCCGGCAGCTGGGTCTTGTCTGTGAACAAGGTAATGGGAGAACCCAGGCCCGGCACGTCAATCTCTGTGGCTGTATCGCCAGTGGCCGCCAAGTCCACGCCCAGGCGGTCGATAATTCTCCAGCCAAATGTATCAGAAGATGACTTGCCCTCTACAGCCCCGCTCAGCAGCAGATGGTCCCTCGCGCGGGTGCACGCAACATACCAGAGCCTCGCCTGCTCCTCGGCAGCGGCCTGCTTCAGCCGCTCTCCTATCGCCTTCCGAAGTCGAGTGCTGACCTGCTTGCGTCCCGTGGTCGCGCTCGGCGCCTTGATCCCAAGGCCCAACTGGGCGTCTACATATACTCCGTCACTTGCCCCCCAATACGGTTTAGCGAACACGTCCGCAACAATCACAACGGGGAATTCCAGGCCCTTCGCGGCGTGAATCGTCATGATGTTCACGCCCTCTCCAACATCAGAATACGCCTGGGCTTGCCCCTCCCGGACCCCCTCTGCTGTAAGCCTATCGAGCATCCGAACGGCTGCCCCAATCGAGCGGTAACCCAGCGTAGCCCAATGGGCAAGAAGGTCTTCAATCTTCTCGATGTTGGCCAGGCACTGACCACCGTCCGGCTGGGCGGAATACGCCGCGAGCGCGCCGGTTCGGCGCAGGAGGAATCTGATGGCCCATCCTGGCCCATTGGCATGACAGCGGCGGATTGCCTCATCCAGGAGCTGGCGAGCGAGCATCAAGCCATCATAGTCAAGTGGGTCCATGGCGGGCGCTGTGCTGGCAGTGGCGCCATCGGGCCCCTTTTTATCGAGAGACCGGAGCTTGCCCCAGAGCGTCCTGTCCCATTCAGACCGAGCAGGCCGCGATGACAGCCAAAGAAGTGCATCATCGCTGACCGCGAAGAACGGGCTCCGAAGTAACCCAGCCACGGCAACATCATCAGCAGTGTTATTTAGAAATTTCAGAAAGCAGGAGATGTCCTTGATCTCTTGACGCTCGTAGAAACCAATGCCAGATGAGATACAGAACGGAACCCCCGCACGCCTCAACGCATCCTCATAGGCGGGAAGGAACGTCCGCCTGTGGATGAGCAGGGCGATGTCATCGTAGCGGCATGGCCTCAATTCCTGGCGCGCCTCATCGAACACCAGCTTCCCGTAAGAACTGCCAGCGGCGACCATCGAGGCGATCCGCCGGGCCAACATTTCGGCCTCCGCCCCGACTCTGTCTCTTCGGGGGCACTCGGAGGCTGGGAAAAGCAGCTCGATCGTGCCAGTATGTCCCACACAGGGGACGCT
>QMNL01000093.1 GCA_003647755.1 Candidatus Coatesiibacteriota bacterium | reverse complement strand
GGGTCCTGGTGGCCCTAAGCGGGGGCATGGACAGCGCCTATGCGGCCTGGGCGTTGAAGAGTCGAGGCTACGATGTGCTCGGGGTGCACTTCCGGCTTGATCCCTTCGCATCGCCTGCGGCCAAATCGGAAGATGCGATCGAGCTCGACCGCGCGCCGCGAACGCAGGCCGAGCAGAGGCTTTTAGATTCCGGGCGTTCGATGGGGATGGACGTGGTGTTTGCTGAGCTGGGGGCGCAGTTCCGACAGCTGGTTCTAGAGCCGTTTGTGGAGAGATACGAGCAGGGCCGGACGCCAAACCCATGTGTCGTGTGTAACGCGAGGATCAAGTTCCCCGTTCTGCACGATCTGGCCGACCGGCTCGGCACGGAGCTCTACGCGACTGGGCATTACGTGCGCATCGCGAGGGTGGAGGGATTGGGCAGAGTCGTGCGTCGGGGCTCGGACGCCAGCAAGGACCAGTCTTACTTCTTGTGCAGGGTGCCGCCAGCGCTTCTTGAACGCTGTCTGATGCCGCTGGGCGGGATGACCAAGGAACAAGTGAGGGCGGCTGTGGTCAAGTTGGGCATCATGCGCCCTTCGGTAAAGCCGAGTCGAGACCTGTGCTTTGCACGCAAGGGATACAGATGGCTCTTCAAGAAGCTCGGGCATCGACCCAAGCCAGGCCCGATCGTTGATGTCGAGCTGGGGCTGGTAGGGCACCACGAGGGCATTACGAACTTCACGATCGGCCAGCGGCGGGGTCTGTCGATCGCTTTGGGTGAGCCCAGGTATGTGCTCAGGATCGACCCTGGCACCAGAACAGTGCTTGTGGGGAAGAAGAAGTTCATTTACGAGGCGCAGTTTACTGCCACCGACCTCGTTTGGGCTGACGGGCTCGGCCCGCGCAGGCCGCTATCGCTTTTCGCCAAGATCAGGTATAAGCACAAGGCGCAGAGAGCGTTGGTAACGCCGATTGAGGGGCGCAATTCGGAAGTTGTCGTCCGCTTTGATCGCAAGCAGCCGGCGATCACTCCGGGCCAGGCGGTGGCCTTCTACGACGGAGATTGCGTAGTTGGCGGCGGCTGGATAGAGCAAGTCCAAACTTGACAATATGAGGCTCGTTTTGCACAGTTTGAGCATCCTGAAGATGTCGATCATTTCTGCGGAGAGGTGTCCGAGAGGCCGAAGGAGCTCGCCTGCTAAGCGAGTAAGCGTTAACAGCGCTTCCAGGGTTCGAATCCCTGCCTCTCCGCCAGCGGAGCGCCGCTGCTCCCACAGCTTCCTCTACCAGCGAGGGCAAGCGGGGCGGCTCGCACGTTCCAAGCTCGCCTCAAACGACCACGGAGAGGCTGGAAAGCTCGTCCTACACTACCAACGGACGAGTAACGTGCCCGGCCGAAAGCTGATAGCAAATGTGCAAGGGCGCCATGCTGACAGAAGATAACGACACGATTGCCGCAATTTCGACCGCGCCCGGCGTCGGTGCGATAGGACTGGTGCGACTCTCAGGGCCAGATTCGATCGCCATCGCTGACCGCGTCTTCGTTGGGTCTAAGCGGCCAAGCGAGATGGAGCATTCGAGAGTTCAGTTTGGTCGGGTTGTTCGGGATGGAGCGGTTCTGGACGAGGTGATGCTGACGGTGCTGCGCTCGCCTCAGTCCTACACTGGAGAGGACGTGGTGGAGATAAGCTGCCACGGCAATCCGCTGATTCTGAGGGACGTTCTCTCCGCCGTGATAGATGCTGGAGCGAGGCTTGCAACTGGCGGCGAGTTCACGAGGCGTGCGTTTCTGCGGGGCAAGATGGACCTGTGTCAGGCGGAGGCGGTGATGGAGCTATTGTCAGCGCAGACCGAGGAGGCCAAGCGAGTAGCTCTCTCGCAGGTTCGGGGCAGGACCTCCCAGGAGGTCGCTCGGTTGCGAGAGCAGGTGATACGGGCGAAGGTGGAGTTGGATGCCTCGATCGATTTTCCGGACGACGTTTCTGACGAGGCGCTAATGGGCAGTGATACGGCGCGAGGAGGCTCCAGTGTAAAGTTGCTTTTGGACACGGCCAGAGAGCTCGATGCGATGATCTCGGCGTTTGCCGCAAGCCAGCAGGCGCAGAGGCTGCCGACAGCTGCGATAGTCGGCAAGGTGAATGTGGGGAAATCGACGCTTCTGAACGCCTTGCTCGCCGAGGACCGCGTGATAACGAGTGAGTCTGCTGGAACGACGCGAGACAGGATTGATGCGGACCTCGCCCTTTCGTCAGGACGGAGGGTGCGGCTCAGCGACACGGCAGGGCTGGTGGTTCCCAGGGATGAGCTCGATGTCAAGGCCAGGGTCAAGATGGAAGAGGCCGTGCGCAGCGCGGACTTTTTGATAATGGTCTTCGACGCATCGTCGCCGCTTGAGGACGAGGACGCGCAGCTCGTTAAGACATGGGGCGCAGGACCCGCTGTTCTGGTTCTGAACAAGATCGATTTGGGTGAGCGTTGGGACCCGAGCGTTCTCGTGGGCAAGTGTGGAGACTTGTCGCAAGCTCCGGTAGTGCGGACGTGCGCTATTTCGGGTCTGGGAATGGATGAGCTGGATGGGGCGCTCGATAAACTGCTCTGTGCTGTGACGCCGGAGGTGCCAAGCGAGGCCTGCGTTGTGGGGACAATGAGAAATGAGCGACTGCTTCAAAGGGCGCGGGATGCGATCAACGCGGCGCTCGCGGCGTCCCACACCGGCTCCTGGCCGGAGTTTGCCAGCAGCGACCTGGCCGAGGCGCTCGGCGCCTTCAACGAGTTTTTGGGCATTGATGTTGGGGTTGATATACTTGATGAGATATTCTCGCGGTTTTGTATTGGCAAGTAGACAGTTCGCAGGTTTGGTGCTTTGAGGGCAGGCAGACATGCGACCAGGCCAGAGTTGATTACAAGGAGTCGATGGCAACCGGAGGGATTGAGTAGGGGCGATGAGTGCTTCGTATGACATCACAGTTGTTGGCGCTGGGCACGCTGGCTGCGAGGCGGCGCTTGCTGCGGCCAGGATGGGTTGCTCCGTCTTGCTTGTTACGTTGAACGGTGACAAGGTGGCCGCGATGTCCTGTAACCCCGCGATAGGCGGCATTGGCAAGGGGCACATCGTTCGCGAGATAGACGCCCTTGGCGGCCAGATGGCGCAGGTGATCGACCGGACGGGCATCCAGTTTCGGCTGCTCAACAGGCGAAAAGGCCCGGCGGTGCGAGGGCCTCGGGCGCAGGCGGACAAGGCTAGCTACTCAAGGCGGTTCAAGCAGGTGATCGAATCGCAGCAGCGGCTTGACTTGGTGCAGGACGAGGTGCTCGAGCTTTTGGTGTCCGCGGGTCACGTGGAGGGCGTCCGATGCTTGTTCAGGGGTGAGATCGCTACCAGGTCCGTCATAATCGCGGCCGGGACCTTCCTTGCCGGGATGATGCACATCGGGACCGATTCGTTCGCCGGCGGGCGCCTCGGCGATCCGTCCTCGAGCGAGCTGAGCAGGTCCCTGAAGCGGCTGGGTTTTGAGCTGTTGCGTCTGAAGACTGGGACACCCCCGAGGTTGGATGGACGGACGATTGACTTCGCGAAGCTAACGCCCCAGTCAGGCGACGAGCCGCCGCCGAAGTTCTCATTCGTCATCCCGGAGTGTAACGGCAACAAGGTGAATTGCTACCTCGCAAAGACCACGCCAAAGTGCCACCAGATAATACGAGAGAATCTCGAGCGGTCGGCGCTGTTTTCGGGCAAGATAACGGGCATCGGCATCCGGTATTGCCCCTCGATCGAGGATAAGATCAAGAAGTTCCCACACCGCGAGTCGCATCACATATTTATAGAACCTGAGGGCCTCGCGACGGACGAGTGCTATGCGAACGGCTTCGCAACGAGCCTTCCTTATGACGTTCAAATCGCCATGCTCAGGGCTGTTCCGGGCCTTGAGGAGGTCAAGATAACTCGCCCCGGGTATGCGATAGAATATGACTTCATTCAGCCCACGAACCTTCATCCCTGGTTGGAGACTCGCCGCATAGCCGGCCTGTTTCTCGCAGGCCAGATCAACGGCACGTCAGGTTACGAGGAGGCCGCGGGCCAGGGCCTTATCGCTGGCATCAACGCCGCACTGAAGGTTCGCGGCGACAAGCCTTTCGTGATCTCCCGGCGAGAGTCCTATATCGGGGTGATGATCGACGACCTCGTTACTTTCGGATGTAAAGAGCCTTATCGGATGTTCACCGCGCGCTCGGAGCACCGCCTGCTGCTTTCGGCGGACACGGCGGACGAGCGGCTGATGGGCTATGGCCGCCAGTTTGGCCTGATAAGCGACGAGGCTTATGATTCTATGATGGACAGAAGGCGGGCGAGAGCACGGGAGATGCACGCCCTCAAAAGAGCGCACCCTAAAGGCCAACACGCAGAGTTCGCAGGGGCAAGTCTGCTGGAATTGCTAAGGCGCCCCGAGGTCCGTTATGCTGACCTGACAGACAGATTTGGCTTTGAATCGAACCTGTCGCTGGCTGACCGCGATATTCTGGAGATGCAGGTCAAGTATGAGGGCTACATCACGCGCGAGGAGAAAAAACTAGCAGGTGCGGCGAAGCTTGACAAGATCAGGATACCTGAGGGCACTGATTTTCAGCGCGTGCCCGGCCTCCGGGCCGAGATCAGGGAGCGACTCGCCGAGTCGAGGCCGGCGACTCTCGGTGCGGCCAGAAGAATCCCCGGCATGACGCCCGCTGCGCTATCAGTTCTCTCCATACATATCGCTGGCCGCGGGAGCCGGGGCGGCACATCTAAAGCCGACGAACTGGTCCCAGTCGTCCGGCGCCCTCCAATTTCGGCGGGATGACCTGATGTCCCACGTGGGGCTGTCGTAGGAGCCGCCGCGGATCACCTTTATTGTTCCCAATTCTGGGCCAGTCGGGTTTCTATAGGGCGATGCTTGGTAGTAATCCGAGGCGTACCAATCGGAGCAATACTCCCAGACGTTGCCAGCCATATCATAGCAGCCGTAGGGGCTTTTGCCGTCGCCTGTGCCAGGGTTAAGGCCGTTGTAATATCCTACTGGTGAGGTGTATTGGAAACCGTCCGCATCAGCCGCAGCGTCCTTTTGATGAAGGTTGGCGAACCACAAGTCGCCGTAGTTCGGCAAGCTGTCGCCCCAGGGGAACATCCGGGACGTGGGGCCCTTGGCCGCTTTCTCCCACTGCGCCTCGGTGGGGAGCGTTTTGCCGGCCCACAGGCAATAGACCTCCGCCTCTTGCTGAGATATGCCGACCACGGGCTGATCAGGCTGGTTTAAGTTATCATCATCCCAGAAGGCCGGCTCCGGGTTGCCCGTATCCAGCACGAACTCTCTGTATTGGCTGTTCGTGACCGGGTAGCGGTCAATGTAATAGCTGTCCAGCCAAACCTGATGCACCGGCGTCTCATCGCTCATGGTGCCGTTCTCCGTGCTCCCCATTGTGAACTCGCCGGCCGGCACGAGCACCATGCCCGGAGGCGCCTGCGGCGAATCGACCGTGATCGTTGCTATATCCCAGGCCATCTGGCCCCTGGAATCCCTGGCAAGGGCAGTGCAGTAGTAACGGCCCTCCGTTGTATATGTGAACTCCGGTGCCCTCGTGGTGTCGTCAACTTTGCCATCTCCCTGGAAGTCCCACTCATAGGTGTATGGCTCGAAGCCCCCCTTGACTATCGCCATGAACGACACGTGAAGCGGGGCATTCCCCGAATCAGGATCGGCCACCACCTCAACAGTCATCCTCGCCGACACATTTATCGTCAGGTAATCGTCCGCCTCGGTCCCCCCAGCGTCCACGACTGCGAGCACCGCCTCGAACATGCCCGGACTCTCGTAAACGTGTTGGACGTCCTGGCCCTGGGATTCAAATGTGCCGTCCGATTCAAAGTCCCAATAAAACTTGTACGGAGCCATCCCGCCGGTCGCATCTCCGTGAAAATTGACCGTCAGCGGAGCGGTGCCTCGCATTGGATTCGCGGTGGCAAAAGCAGCGAGTGGCTCGCCGGCGCTTACCACGTTTACCGAGACCTGCCCGTAGCTCCCGAAGATGGTCGTCTCGCCTGCTCTTGTGAGAACACCATACCAAGTGTAGGTCCCAAGTGGGGATGCCTCAGCAACCTGCATCTCAAACAGCATCGTCGGGTCCAGGCGGAACTGCGCGGGAAGCGTAACCGTGAACCACTCGGGGGTCGTCGTGAAGCTTGGCCAAAACAGGTAGGTTCCGTCCGGCGTTCTCAGAATTAGGTAGAAGTCAACAGCCACTTCTTGATCGGGATTCTCAGCGCTGACCCAAATCTGGAAATCGTCCCCCCGATGCAGCTCCAGCCTGTTGGCATAAACCTGAACAGATGGCGCAGCTGGCGCAGAGATAGCGGCAGTTAGCACAAGTAAACCAGCGAAAATAGCACATACAGACAATAATCTATTCATTGAATAGTCCCTCTTTGACGCAGCAAGTCAAAAAACTGAATCGACCAAAGCTCCTATTGTAATTTTACCAATTTCATGGTTCATGTCAAACACTTATGGTCCCCAATAATCAGATGACGCAGCTGGTTGTAGCCCTTTGGAGTGCGGCGGCTTGACGCCGCTTTTGCTCGTCGCGGCTTGACGCGACATCGGTCCTGTGTCAATCATCGCTGCAGCAATCGCCTTTCAAAAAGAGATGAAGCTGTCTATTGGAGCGCGGTGT
>QMNL01000092.1 GCA_003647755.1 Candidatus Coatesiibacteriota bacterium | reverse complement strand
CCGTTGGCGGTTCCCCAATAATTTAATGGCAAGGCAGATGGTGGGATGAACACGCTTTGCCGGTGCGCAGAGGCTATGAGTTCGGCAGGCATCGGTCTGTAACTTACACCCGTTGCGTGAGTTTGGAGTGCGGCGGCTTGACGCCGCTTTTTCTCGTCGCGGCTTGACGCGACATCGGTCCTATGTCAATCATCGCTGCAGCAATCGCCTTTTCGGAAAGAGATGAAGCTGTCTCTTGGAGCGCGGTGTCAAGCCACCGCAAATGAAAGCGGCGTCAAGCCGCCGCACTCCAAAGGGCTAGAACCATCTGCGTCAATCTGATTATTGGGCGGTTAGCAGTTGGCAGTCAATCCGCAACACCGGAAGAGGACAGTCGGGGCGACCTATTCGGAGTAGGGATAGCCAATCGGAATAACGTAATAGGGCCTGAGACCTTCCGGGAGGCGAAGCGCTCGGGCAAGTTCATCGTCCTTGAATGCGCCGACCATAACGGCGCCGAGTCCGAGCGAGACGGCCATGAGCGACACGTTCTGGCCAACGTGGCCCGCTTCCATCGCGACGTATCTCTCGGCGCGCTCGCCGTATCGCTTGGCAGTTTTGGAGTTGTCGGCGGCGACTGCGATTAGGGCCATTGCATCCTTCACACAGCTCTGTCCAAAGCATGCCTCGGCGACCTCAGCAATCACCGATTGGTCATGGAGGAGCTCCAGGCTATGTCTGTCAGCATCGTAATGGTGGCTATATTGGTAAAGCCCGGATGACAGCCCCTCGACGCCGTTCTCGGCCACAGCAAGTAGTATCTGAAGGGGATAGGTCGCGCCAGCCGAGGGCACGGCACGCTTCCCCGAACGGATGTAGCCCTGAGCTGACCATAGGAAATTGGCTACGGCATTGAGCGCAATTGGCCGCCGCTCGTAGCGCCTCACACTATATCGCTCGTAGATGGCGCTCTTCAGGTCAAGCCCACCGGCATAACTGATGTCTGGCAGAGGTATTACTACGCTCATCGAACTTTCTCCTGTGCTCTGTGCTTTTCGCTACGCTGGGCATAGTAAGGGATAAGTTGAGCGACCTGCATGCCCAGTACCAACAGATCATCAACATCCCTGCAAACTGAGAGTATAGCAAAAAACTCCCTCTCGATCGCTGCATGCTGACGTTTCAATGACAGGCTGCGACCGAAGTGCTTCCTGCCTCTGGAGAAGCGTCTCAAGACCTCCCTTGCACTCGTAATATCTTTCGCCCAATGCACATACCGAATCACCCCTGCCAACTCGTCCGAACCAACCCTAGCGCTTGCGAGGCGCATGGCTACGCCCTTCACAACCTCGGCCCGTCTCTGCGGCTGGACTTCATCGAACAGCCTAGCCCTTACACTGCACATATTCTCTTGAGCACCTCATAGGATTTAGGGTAGGCAAATGGAGACTTAATGAACGCTGCCTTGCACTGCTTGATGAAGCCGAGCCTGTCATCTATGGGCTTTCGCTGTTCAAAGGAGGTTCGCTGCATTAGGCCCGATGGAAAGGCCAGGATCTCTTTCGAGGAGATGCTTATCTTGCCAAGTCCGGACGACTTTCCTCCCCCAATAGTAACCGCCATCTTGCGGTCAATCCCGAGGCACCCGAAGAGGCCACCCATCTCCGCCATAGATACATCATGAAAGAGTATCCGGGCCGAGAAGAGAGCGCCTGCAGGGACGTAGTCCCACAGTTCCGCTTCCTGAGAAGGTGTGTTGGGCTCGTATTTGGCGTTATAGACCTTCCGCCCCTTCAGCTTCTCCACGACGAGCTTCGTGTTTCTCGTGCCCGGCGCAACGCTTGCGCTGCCAATTCTGTGCAGGCGAGGCGCACCGCGCGGCACGACGTACAAGAACCCTCCCTTGTGGGGCGAACTGATAAGCCTGGCATCTGAGAACGTAACTCTCCCCGCAAAGCCATTGGTCCCGAACAGGAGACAGGCGGGGCAAAGCCTGGAGGACCTCTTTCTCACCGGGGAGCACCGCTCGATTCGCTCGAAGCACTCAGGCAGAATCGCGACCTCCGCCACGCCCCGCTGTTCGCCGCCGGCCGCGACTATCTGCCTGACGAGCTCCTGCGGCAGGGTCGAGGCGCCTCTTTCGTTTTCGGCGTATTTGGCCTTCATTCGCCTGAGGAATTGGCTCACACAGCTCTTGGTGATCGCCTCGTAGTAGGTTCTGGCCGCGCCTTTGAGGGTGGTTCCGGGGATTATGGGGTCTTCGGGGCAGAGGATTGATCTGACGGTGAAGCCTTTCTTGAAGCCGAGCTCCTCGGAGAGCCTTAACGTGCCATCCGATATATGCAGGGGCGACAGTGTCTTGATCTCGATGTCCATCCTGCCCGAGAACGCCAGCCCCGATGCGCCGATCTTGCGAACGTGGGAGACCGGGGTAACGGTCTTGGTAAAAGGAATGCAGACAAAATCATAGCCCTTAGGGTTCCTCGGCAGCTGGGACCGCTGCCTCGACTTCTGTCCGTGCGAGCTCACTTGAGGCCCTTGAATCTTATGAACTGTAGAATGCCGTTCTTGGTGTACTTGACCGCGACTATCTGCGTGGCGTCGTGTGGATAGGAGGCGCCCGGTGCCCTGGGAGGCCACAAGAGTAACGGGAATGGCCTGTCATCACAGTGGAAGACACGAGTTGCGGGCGGTATGTTGTCCACGTTTTCTGCTTCCCAGAACATGGCGAAATGACCATTATCCCACCGCAGCTCTATCTCGTTGTTGAAGACCCGTCCCCGTTTCAGGAGGTCAGATGGCGTGCCTTGGGAGAGGCTCACGCGGTCGAGCCGCTCCTGGATGCAGAATGCGTGCTCCAGCTCGAATACCTTGCGGTAGAACTCGTCCCCGAGGAGGGTCTTGCAGAACCCGTATCCAGGCATCTATGAACTACCCTGTGTCTCATCGCTGGCTCTCTCGCCGGGCCTGTGGTGAGACACATAATCCAGAAGGTTCTTGGTCAGCATTGACAGGAGCGACTTGATCGCATCATGTGAACTCAGGACGTATTTGAGGCCGAAAAGGTCGGCGATGACGTCATATTGCACCGATGGGCGGTGGTTTCCCTCGGGCGAATGCTCTGACATCTGGGGTAGTCGCAGCAAGAGCCAATCATCGCTCATGTAGCCGAACTCCCTGCGTTGGTGGTCGCTGACCAGGCTGCCGATTCCGTAGACTCCGTTCGTCGGGAGGTTTGGCTTGGCGAAGAAGAACTCACACCTGTCAAGCCCAACGGACACAAGCCCATACCCCTTGGAGCGGAAACCGCCTATCTGCACCCGCCCATCGTCCATGTCCATGAGCACGATGCCTATCATGGCAAGTTGCCACAACTCGAAGTTCTCCAGCACGATACGCGTCTTGAACTCCCCGCCCACGACCGGCTCAAAATCCCTCACTGTGGCCGACCGGCCGCTGCCGAGGAATCGATCGACCGGCAACGTCGCCCTCAGCTGGCGTTTTGGTGGGTTGGTTTCGGACGGCATTGCGTCGCTGGCGCTGACCCTGCCGGCCGCTGCCTCGCATCCGAAGACCTTGCACGCCGCGCAGAGAACCTCTGAATAGAGCTTGGCATCGCTTATCTGCTCAGACCTCTTGGCCAGGGCGCGCCGTGCGCACGATGAGGCGGAGAACGGGTCGCATACCGCCAGTCCACACGACCTGGCGACTCGCTCAAAGTGGCTCCGCATTACGCCCTTGAGCGACGAGCCAGGGATGTAAGGGACGCTGGGCGAGGCGCCGTGAGGTGTCTGCACGTTGTGTTCTATCGGAATCGAATCCTCGGAAGCCGTGTGCCCCGCGCGGACGAGCAGCGGCCCTTGAGGCCTAATGCTCAAGTCTAAGACCGCCCTGTTGCCAAGCCTGCTATGCACCGTCCGCTGCCTCCGCGCCCTCGAATAGCACTCGATGCAAGGCGGCCTTGCACTTCTCACGGAAGTCATCCAAGTCGTGGCGCCTCACGGGTTCAGCCCCTTCGCTGGGCCGAGAGGCTGGCTGGTGAATGTAGCCTGCTGGTATGCTGTAGTGCCCAAGGTAGTTCTTGTGGAGCTTGTTGTCCCGCACCATCTCATCGAGCAGCTCTGAGACTTTTTCCGGGAGGCCGAGCTCCTTGCGCCGTCGCTTGCTGAGCCCGAACTCGGACGAGAGCAGCTTGCCTATCTCGCCCGCGTCAGCCTGAGTGGCTCTCACCTCCATCAACTTCAGGCAGTAGTATAGGACTGCGCCCATGTCATCCGTGCTCGGCTTGGGAATGCCTATGAGTTCCTGCTCCTTGCTCGGTTCGGTCTCACCTCGAGCTGGTGTCGTAGGCCGGGCGATGTAGGTGTCGGCCTCGATGCTGAGCCCGCCGGCTAAGCGCTGAATGGCGATCTCAGAGAGCTCCATCTTCACGCGGCCGAGGCCCAGTCTTCGTCCTCCGCCCAGCAATCCGAAGCCCTCGCCCAACCTCTCAATGACCCAGAGGAGCAGACCGAGCTCCCAATCTAGCGGCTCTGAGACCAGAATCTCAAAGCCAAAATCAAGCCCCGGAGGCACTAACTCAATCCTACGCTCGCTGCCCACGACCCCACGACCCAGCGTCCTGGACACGCCCAATGTCGAACGGTGCTGCATGAGCGACTCGGACCACTCGTTGAGAAGGTTGAGGTCCCGGGCCACGACCCGGGCAGGACAACCGGTTGACCCGAATAGGTTACAAACAGTG
This sequence comes from Candidatus Coatesiibacteriota bacterium, assembly GCA_003647755.1. Taxonomy (GTDB): domain Bacteria; phylum B130-G9; class B130-G9; order B130-G9; family B130-G9; genus B130-G9. Next base: position 2,016 of record QMNL01000092.1, on the reverse strand, counting down.
CACGGTCTCGAGTCGCTGCCATCGCGAAGGCAGAATGAAAGGGATTTGTCCTCAAGCGAATCTGGGAAATCGCAGGCCCATATCTGGCCGTTCGTGCCGTCAACGACGCTCTTGATGGCTATCTGTGCCTGCGAGCGAAGCGCACCTTTCAACGTCGAGCCCGGCACGAAAGGCCGACCGCCCTGGTCGCGAACAAAAGGAGTAATCAGCACGCCGTCAGCTGAACTGGGACGTCCGCCCACATGCAATCCGGAGACAAGCCTCAGCTTTCCGGTAAGAGTTCCCTGTATCCACTTACGGTCCACTTGCACCATCACTCTCGTTCTCAGCTGGTCCCAGACCTTCGGGACCTGATGTTTCCACTACATCAAAACTATGTGATTGGCATAAATAAGACAAGTAGGTCTGGGCCGCGATCAGCCAGACCCCGGGGTCCCAGTTGGCCTCGGCAGCGCCTGCTATCCGCTCAGATATCTGTCTCACATCCGAATTGAGGTTCTTCAGAATCCTCTGGCCAACACCCCGCTGGCGCCATCGCATCTCCGGTGGCGAGTTACCTATGGCCGACATCAAGTGCACCATCAGCGCATCGACCGACCTCGCCTGCCTGGCATAGAGCCAAAGCTCCTGAACTCCCCTCTTGAAAAAATAAATCTCTCTCGAGGCAATAATCTCCTCAGCAACAGCTTCAGCCAAGACCTGAAGGCTGCCCTTGAAACGATCAATTGCGATCAACAGGAGAAACCCAGCATCCATCACGACTCGGTGTATCCAATCGTATGAAAGTTGCTACAGACAGCAATAGCGCCGAAACCGTCGCTCGTGCGCAGCCCCAGGCCAGCCTCTTGGACATCCCCGAGCTTCCGTAGAAACTCCTCCCTCGCCGAGGCACTGACCCTGCTTTCAAACAGGCAAACACTCCCACGCCGAACCGTGGGCATCAGTCCACGAGGAGCCCGGAGGGCGGCGCTCCAACCACCTATCGAACCAAACCTCAGATACGACAGGACCTCTTTGGCCGAGATTCCAGCGTCAGCCAACTGCTTCTCCAGGACCGTCCCGTCGCTGCTCTCCCAGAATGACCACCTTGGGAGCACTAGGTCGGACAGAAACAGAATCGAGAAGAACAGCCGGCCCTCCCTGTCGATTTTCTCGGCTATCAGTCTTGACCCGTCCCAGAACCTTCCCCACCTGCGAAGCTCCTCCACAATTGCCGCATTAAACCGCAGAACAGGCTCATGGACGTTCGCCTTTGCCGGAGGAGCCATGAGCCTCAACGAGAGCCGGCCAAAACCCCTGCTGCGCAGTGCGCCGACGCTGAGCTTCTCCGCTGCTATCCTCTTGAGAGCATCCTTCGCCATCGGCCTCAGCTTACTAACGCTCCCGGCGAACACGACGCCGGGATGCAAAAAGGAAACGGCGTGATGGTTTGCCCCTACCGCTCTTCTCTCAGTCCCTCCAACTGGGCAGAATGAGGCAATATCACTTCTGACAGAGACGAGCTTGCCATTGAAGAGAACTGGCGCCCGACCATCCTGGAACAGATCGTAAACTCGCCTGTCGAAGCTCTGCCGAGCGACGTAAGAAAGGCCGTTCGCGTAGCACTCGCGAAGAACGAAATCCCGAATAAGCGTGTCCGGCGGATTGTGCCCGACCTCGGCCCCGTTGTTCGACGCTGAATAGGGCCAGATTGCTGAATACGGCAGAACGAATGGGGGCTTAAGCGGCGTGCTCCCGTCGGGCAGGGAGACCGAATCGGTGTGGCCGACCGGCAGGCAATCGGAGAATGAAACCGAGGGTGCGCAAAACGCGTCCACCTTTTTTGGTTCGATGGCGCCCAGCTTCTCAAGCCTCTTCACCTCCTCGTAAAAGGCGGCTTTCACGACCGCCCCAGGCAGATAATCTAAGGTCTGCCGAAACCATTTTCCCAAGGGCGATCTCGCCACGCACAGCGGACCTTCGCTGACGAGAATTATACCGACCTCACTGCTCTTCACGTCAGGTGTCTCAGCCGTG
>QMNL01000091.1 GCA_003647755.1 Candidatus Coatesiibacteriota bacterium | reverse complement strand
GACATCGATTCTATGTCAATCAAGGCTGCAGCAATCGCCTTTCGGAAAGAGATGAAACTGTCTATTGGAGCGCGGTGTCAGGCCACCGCAAATGAAAGCGGCGTCAAGCCGCCGCACTCCAAAGTCAGCCAACGGGTGAAACTTACAGACCGATGCCTGCCGAACTCATAGACTTTGCGCCGGCAAAGCGTCTTCATCCCACCATCTGCCTTGCCATTGATCTGATTGTTGGGGGCACGGTAGCCGACTTGACATTTTGGCCAACTTCGAGTTATGAATCATTGAAGAAGAGCGTTGTTGGTGCGGGTGCTTTGAAGCACAGTCCTTCAAAAAAGTATTTGCCACGATTAGGAGGTCATCTTAATGGACAGTGAGTACAGGCCGATAACGAAACCGGGTCTGGAGAAGTCGGAGATGGGGGACGAAACGTTGTTGTATAACTCCGAGAATGATAAGGTCTCGATGCTGAATAAAACGGCGGCGGCCGTCTGGGAGCTGTGCGACGGCAGACACACAATTGAGGAGATCGCGGCGGAGATAACACAGAAGCTCGATCCGCCGGAGGGGCGGGACGTCAAGAGCGATGTCGAGGCAGCGATCGAGAAGTTCAGAGAGGATGGGATACTCAGCGAGTAGTCTGGGGAGCGGATTGGAGCCTAAAGGTTGAGAGAGCAGATTTCGGGTTCGGTTGAGAGGCCCAAGATTCCCGATGGTTTTTTCGAGGTTTCTAGGGATGGGCAGTTTCTGTTGCTCCACCCGAGACTGCCGAGGTTTGCGATACTCAACGAGACCGCCCGGTTCATTGCATCGCTATGTGACGGGAGGCGTACCGGGTCAGACATAGCGAAAGCAGTTTCGAGTCACTACGGGGTTGAGCTGGAGCGCGTCGAGGCAGATGTTAGTTCAACGCTGAGGCAGCTTAGGAGTGCGGGCATGTTCAGTGACCGGGACACAAGCCATGAGCGGTCTTATGGCCGGGTCAACAAGCGAGTGCATCTCACGATCACGGGGCACTGCAACCTTCGGTGTAAGCACTGCGGGGCTGTTAGCTCGCTACACAAGAGAGATGGACTGTCAACGTCGGACGTCAAGGGCATAGTGGACCAGCTGTCCACGGTGCCGGATGGATCGATCGCTATCACTGGTGGCGAGCCTCTCCTGCGCCGGGACATAGTTGAGATAGCGCGGTATTCTGCCGAGCGGATTAAGACGATTATCTCGACAAATGCGACGCTCGTAACCGAGGAGCTTGCGCGTGGCTTAGGCGCGCTTCCGGTCATATTTCAGGTGAGTTTGGACGGCGCCAGTGCGAGGGTGCACGATGCCGTGCGAGGCGCCGGTGCGTTTGAGAAGGCGCTCGCTGGGATCAGGCTTTTACAGGCACATGGTGCGGGGGCCAAGGTGGAGGTATGCCGCACGCTCGTGGGGCAGCCGGACGATGATTTTGATGCGCTTTTGGAGTTGGGCGAGCGTCTTGGGCTCGGCGGGATAAGGTTTTTATTTCTCGCGCGGCTTGGGCGGGCGGAGGACAACTTCGATGCGCTCAACCCGACACTAGACAGCTACCGCCGCTTCTATCGGCGGTTCTTCGATTTCTTGACCGACAGTGACGGGAGGTTGCCCATTGGCGGCGGGATGCCGGGCCTTTATATCGACGTGCCGGATGACGAGATGTGGTGCCACGTGGGCGAGATGTTTGAGGTTGATCCCGAGGGCAAGATATATCCCTGCTCGATGCTGAATCAGCCTGAGTTCGAGTTGGGGAGTATCTGGGACATGACGTTGCAGCAGGCAGCAGAGAGTGATAAGTTCATCAATCTGCATAAAGTTCTAGCAGGCAGGATGGAGACGGTTGAGGCGTGCAGAAAATGCCCGTTCAAGAACTATTGCCAGGGCGGATGTCCTGGGATGGCGCTGGTTGATAACGGGACGCTATTGGCCACTGATGCGGAGTGCGAGCTCAGAAAGGAGCTTTTTGAGGAGCTGTTCTTCGAGATATTTCCGAAGCTCAAGAGCAAGCAGGGCTTAAGTAGTTCAGAGGAGATTCAGATATAGTAAGTAGTGCGGGCTTCGAGATGTTTGACATTCGCATTGCAGGATAGGAACGCTAGTAGAGGTAGTTTGTTGAGATTCGCTACTCCAAGCCCCGAGCAGGTGATCAGCAGGCATGGCAAGCTGTGCACGCATGCCGAGTACTACCGGGTGTTCGAGCTGGAGTTCTGTATTCGGTCCGATTCGCCGAGGATTCTCTCTAGTTTCAGGAAGATGTACTCCCATTTCGCAGTGCCTCCTCTTGACAGACCCGTTATGACTAGCTACGTCATCGAGGCGCCCGTGGTGAACGGCAACCCAGTCGTGGTCGCTGACGACAAGGTCTATGTGGTCTCCAACCCGGAGATATTGCCCGGTTTTTCATATATGACTATTTTTAACTCGTTCATTGCGAAGTTACAGAACCATTTTCTGATTCATTCGGGTGCGGTGGAGTTCAAGGGCAACGGCATAATAATCCCCGGGGCCGCTCGATGCGGCAAGACGACGGTTACGTTGTCTCTGATTGGTCGGGGGTTCTCGTTATTCTCTGATGAGGTCGCGGCAATACACTGGCTTGACCATAAGGTCTATCCCTTCCCGAGGGGGCTTGGGATGCGCGAGGGTGTAAAGCACAGTTTCAAGGGGATTGACCTGGAGAGGCTCGAGACCATCCCGATGATCGGCGGCGGCTTCAAGCGCGTGTTGGACATAGGTGAGTTGAAGGGGGCGCTTGCCACAGAGCCCAGTCCGGCGAAGTTCATTTTTTTTCTCGTCCCCTCGGCTGATGAGGATTTCTCGCAGGCCTCGGCTGCGTCGGTCTTGTACCTCATAACCAGTGATGTCTCGGAGGGGATGCTTGGCGAGATGAGGGCGGTTGACGGGATTGAGTCAGCAGAGGTTACCGGCGATACTTCCGAGGCGAAGTTCCCGATAATTCGCTTCCGCGTCCAGAGCGGGTATCCTGTCTTGGCGAAGCTTGAGGAGATCTGCTACAGGCACAATGTCCTGATCTTTGACACCGCTAAGGGCGAACACGGTCAGCCTGACTTCTCAGGGACTCCTCGTCTGACGCCCATGCCTTACTCAAGAGCGATGTTTGAGCTGCTGACGAGGTTGCGCACTGGGGCGCGCTCGGCGCTTTTGACCAATCAGTTCAAGGGAAGTGTTACAAAGATGTACCTTGCGCTGGCGGACATCGTTCGGAAGACCAAATGTTATGAACTAGTTGTCGGCAAGCTGGATGACATGATCGACATGATTGAGGAAACCGTCTCCACCGGTTAGCTGACTGCAATCTGACTTGCACGTTAAAAGGGGCTTAGATATGCAAAATACTTCTATTTCGAGAATAGCGCTTTGCTTTACACTGGCCGCCTTTCTCATTGCGGCAGTGAGTAGTTTGGCTTTGGGCTCCGAGACCGCAGAGGTTACCGTTCGGGAGAGCGGCGACAACTACTTTGTGCTCGACTTTACGGCGCCCAGCCCGACGTTCGGCTGGCGAGAGCACAACGGGAGCATGTTTGATACCGTCAAGGTCGCAGGCTGCGAGAGTATCGCCGAACCGGGGAAGCCCGACGTACCGTTTGTGGGTTTCTTGCTCGCGATTCCCGGCAAATGCAGGCCTTATGCTCGCTGCGAGTCAATTCAGGACGAGAGTTACTTCGACCTTCGCATAGCTCCGTGTCTGCAGCCCGTCGAGGTTGATGCCGGCCACACAACAGTCATTGAGCCCCGCTTTGTGCTGGACGAAAGGCAGTATGCGACCGACTCTTACTACCCGGACTCGCCCGTTAAGGCCGAGTTCTTCGGCGTGTTCCGGGGCCAGCCACTCATCCGCGTCATGGTCTTTCCTGTCAGGTTCAATCCCGTCTCGGGCGACCTCCGGGTGCTGAGGCGGGCGACGATCAAGGTCTTCTTTGACCTGGCGCCGGGCCGCTCGGACGGCAGGCTAGCGGGCGTTTTGTGCTCCGAGACAGGTCCTTCCCAAAGAATGGTCAACGCGGTAAAGAGCTGCGTTGCGAACCCCCAGGACGTCAGGCCTCTCCTGGTTCAGGGCGAGCCTGCGCCGGGTCTGACCGCGACGAAGCTTTCGGGTGCCTCGGACAGATACAAGATCGCAGTGAGCGAGGACGGGATTTATAGGCTGACCGGGGCCGACCTGGCCGGGGCAGGCATTGACCTCTCTGCAATCGATGTTTCCCACTTGAGCCTCAAGAATCTGGGCCAGGAGGTCCCCATAATGCTTGAGGACGGCGGGGACGGGAGCTTTGATGACGCTGACTACATTCTCTTCTGGGGCGAGGCGCCTGACAGCGAGTTCACCAATGATAACATCTACTGGCTCTCGTTCGACGATAGCGGCGCTTATAGGATGCAGGAATCTGATGCCCACCCGACTGGCACAGCGCAGGTCGCCACGTCCTTCGTCGAGACGCTGCATATCGAGCAGGACAACGTCTATTGGCAGAACATTCCCAACGGAGAGGGGGAGGACCACTACTTCTACAGCAAGGTAACCGCGCCGGACACGGAGGTGTTTCCGCTCGATCTGTACAATCTGTCCCCCCAGCCGTTCGACGCCACCTTCGTTGCCGAGTTCCGTGGGAGGACGGACGTTGACGAAGTTGATCCTGACCACCATACCCAGATAATCCTGAACGACCAGGTCATCGATGACAGGACCTGGAACGGACAGATCAAGTTCGTCCAAAGCGTTACCGGGCCGCAGTCTATGCTAGCGGCTGGGCGTAATGAGCTCAAGATCAACTACCCAGGCGACCTAACGCTCCTCGACCAAGTCTATCTCAACTACGTGCAGGTAACCTACCTCGCAACGTTCGTGGCGACAGAGGGCGTGCTGACGTTCAGCCCACAGGAGACTGGCCGTACGGAGTTTCGGATCGGCGGTTTCCCGTCGGACGATATCCTGGTCTTCGATGTAACTAACCCGCTGGCCGTCAGGTATTTGGGCAACACGTCTGTCGAGGCTGACGGAGACGGCTACCTCGTCAGTTTCGAGGATGACTCAAGCCCTAACAAGAGATACTTAGTTCTTGATAATTCGGTGGTCAAAACGGGGTTATCGCTCACGCTCGACGTCCCATCATCGCTGAGGTCGCCGGATAACAGAGCGGACTACATCATTATCTCGCACGCCGATCTTATCGAGGCGGCGCAGGGGATCGCCCAGCATCACGCCGCAAAGGGCGAGGCGGTGCTGGTCGCTGATGTCGAGGACATCTATGACGAGTTTAACTTCGGCGTCAAGAGCCCTGATGCGATCAGGGACTTTCTTAAGTATGCCTATGAGAACTTCTCGCCACCCCCTCCGACGGACGTGCTGCTGGTTGGCGATGCGAACATGGACTATAAGAACAGGATCGGACATGAGGTAGATTTCGTGCCGACACACGTCCATAACGACCCCGATCCCAACCGGATCGGCGAGACGCCGGGCGACAATTGGTTCGTCTGCGTGGATGGTTCGGACATCTTGCCGGACATGAACATCGGGCGGATATGCGCCAGGCGAGCGAGCGACGTCGATGACGCTTTGGCCAAGATCGAGGCCTATGATAACGGTCAGGCCAGCGGAGATTGGCTCCACCGGGTTTTGTTCGTGGCCGACAATGAGGGTGTTTCTGTCTCGCTTAACCAGATGTTGAGCACGGGTTTCCTCCCTGAAGACTACTCCGCGACCCAGATCAACTACAACGACTATGGTTCGTCGGAGAGCGCGAACCAGGAGATTATGTCGAGTATCAATGAGGGCTGCCTGCTGCTCAACTATACAGGTCACGGGAACGTCAACAGGTGGGCTAAGGGAATGTTTGATTCGGGCGATGTCGGTCAGCTTGAGAACGGGGACAAGATGCCCTTTGTGATCATGCTAACCTGCCTGAATGGGTTCTTCCCAATGTGGGACAGCACGGCCTGCCTGGGCGACGTGTTTGCGAGAGTTGCTGGCAAGGGAGCTATTGCCTCCTGGGCGCCGACGAGCGTTGATACCGCCTCGAACCACCAGATCCTGGCCAGAACGTTCTTTGAGGCCGTCTTCTATGACTTCAACTGCTATCTGGGGGCTGCCACGACAGTCGCGAAGGTCCGAGGCTATGCTCAGGCAGGCTATATAAGTTACTTCGACGAGATCGTCAAGACCTTCACGCTGTTCGGCGACCCGGGGCTTGCGCTGGCGGTCCCGACCGCGCCTTCCAGCCCAAGGCTAATTGTCTGGACTGACAGGGACACATACTATGCTGGCCAAACGGTCAACGTGGACGTCATGCTCGAGAACACAGGGGGCGAATCGATGCAGGTGGACGCCTACCTGGCCCTCTATTTCAACGGCGCCCTTCTCTACTACCCCTCCTTTGGCCTCGACCCGTCGCCTATCCGAGTCGATCTACCGCCATTTTTGAAGCTTAGGCTTCGCGCAACATCGCTTATGGTGCCCAGCCCGGCGCCTGCCGGGAATTACACCTTCTTTGCTGCCCTAACAGAGCCGGGCGACATGTCGAACTTTATAGGCGGAATAAGCCAGGCTCAGTTTGAGGTCCGCTAGCGTGCCCAGCCCCAGCGATCCTTCGTCCCACACCGAGCGACAGGCCGGGAGGGCTCGTCCTACACTTTGTGCCCACTCTGACATCGCCTGGGATTGACTGTGGCCAAGATTGACGGTCGAGTTACTGACAAGGTGCTCAGTCTTTGGAAGTCAAAGGGGAAAACAACTGTTCTCAAGACGACCG
>QMNL01000090.1 GCA_003647755.1 Candidatus Coatesiibacteriota bacterium | reverse complement strand
CAGAAGGCCTCCATCCTCGAGTATTCTCTGCATAGCCTTTGGCAGAGGCGCAAACGAGACCTCGGTCTTCTGTGTCAAGTTCCGAACAACTCCGGAGTCGAGCTCAACCTCGAGCTCGTCGCCGGCCTTAATCCTGTCGGTGTTGCATATTACGACTGGCAACCCCACGTTGATAGCGTTCCTGTAGAATATCCTGGCGAATGACTTGGCGAGGACGGCGCTCACGCCCGCCATCTTGATGATGGTTGGAGCGTGCTCCCGGCTTGAGCCAAGCCCGAAGTTCCTGCCGCCAACCACGAAATCGCCCTTTTGCATCTTTTTGGCGAAATCGGGGTCTGCATCCTCCAGAACGTGCTTGGCAAGCTCCGGCAAGTTGGAACGGAGGTGGAAGAGTCGCCCCGGCGCGATGTGGTCGGTGCTGATGTCGTCCCCGAACGTCCAAGCCCTGCCTTTCATTTTCTTCCTCATTTCACCTCCCGGGGGTCAGTTATTCGTCCGGTGAGGGCCGTTGCGGCGGCGGTCGCCGGCGATGCCAGGTATATCAAGCCCTTTGGATTGCCCATTCGACCGAGGAAGTTGCGATTCTGCGTTGACAGACACGCCTCGCCGTCGCCGAGAACTCCCTGGTGAACGCCGACACATGGCCCGCAGCCCGGCGGCAGCACCAGGGCACCCGCGTCAATGAGCGTCTGCAACGTTCCGTCGTTAAGCGCTGCCTTGAGAATCTTCCTCGACGCCGGAGCAACCAGGAGCCTGGTATCCTTATCACGATGTTTCCCCTTCAGGATCGCCGCTGCCGTCTGAAGGTCCTCCAGCCGCCCGTTCGTGCAAGTGCCGATATAGACCTGATCGATATTCACTGGGTCCATCTCTCGTATCTGGCTCATCGTCCTCGTGTTGTCAACGGTGTGCGGAAAGGCCACAGTCGGCTCCAGCTTCGAGGCGTCAATCTCGATCACTCTCTCATACTCCGCGTCCTCATCGGCGAACATCGGCCTGAAGGCATCCCCCCGACCCATCCGCTGCAAGTAGTCCTGCGTTACGTCATCGGAGGGGAAGAGCCCAACCTTCGCTCCTGCCTCAACGGCCATATTGGCTATCGTAAACCGGCCAGATATGTCCATCTCGTCGATGGTCTCGCCGTGATACTCAAGCGCCTTGTAGGTAGCGCCGTCCGCGCCGATCATGCCGATCAGGTGAAGGATAAGGTCCTTGGGGTAGACTCCCTCCGGAAATCGGCCCTTAACCTCTATTCTGAAAGTCTCGGGCACTCTAAACCATGTCCTGCCCAACGCCATCGCGATCGCCACGTCCGTGGAGCCCATCCCCGTCGCAAATGCGCCAAGTGCGCCCCCCGTGCAGGTGTGGGAGTCAGCCCCGGTGTGAACATCCCCCGGCGCAAGGTAGCTCTCCACGATGACTTGATGGCACACTCCTTCCCCGACTTCGGACACCACGGCTCCAGTCTTTTTTCCAAAGCGCCTCATCAACATGTGGTCGTTTGAGAGCTCTTTGCGGGGACTTGGAGCAGCGTGGTCAAGGAAGAGCACGGTCTTATCGGGGTGGGCCACCTTTTCCAGTTCAATTTCCTGAAGCTGCCGGACCGCGAGCGGGCCAGTGCCATCCTGCACGAGGCAGACATCGACTGAGGCGATAACGAACTCGCCAGCCCTAACGGCGCGCCCCGCATGCTCAGAAATGATCTTCTCTGCAAGCGTTTGTCCCATAATTTCGTCCTTCTATTCTGGTGCCATTCACAAACCTCTAGCTGTAACCGGAGAGCGCCCCGAAAATGAGGCGCTCCCAGTCATAGCGGTCCTTAGACCAGTGAGGAAAGCCGATTGAAATCAAGCGATTTCGGCCTGTTAATGGCTGTGCCGATCCCCCTGTGCAGAACGAGCTGCGCAAGCATACCCATTGCCCTGGAAACGCTGAACAGCACGGTATAATACTCGAACTCCCGCAGTCCGTAATGGAACAGCAGGGAGCCTGAGCCTGCGTCAACGTTCGGCCAGGGATTCTTAATCTTGGGGAACTCCTTCAGGACGTTTGGCACAACCTCAAAGACCGTTGCCACCGTCTTGAACACAGGGTCTTCAGGTATGTGCTTCTTGCCGAACTCCAGGAACCCCGTGTAGCGAGGATCGGTTGTTCTCAGCACCGCATGTCCATAACCCGGAACGACCTTTCCAGCGGCCAGCGTGTCCCTGGTGTACTTCTCGATCTGCTTTTTGGTCGGGACGCCGCCGAACTCATCCATCAGCTCGAGTATCCAGTTCAGACACTCCTGATTGGCCAGGCCATGAAGAGGCCCCGCGAGGCCATTCAAGCCAGCTGAGACCGCATAATACGGGTCAGAAAGCGCCGACGCCACAGTGTAGCACGTGTAGGCGGAGACGTTCCCACCCTCATGGTCGGAATGGAAAGTCAGATACAGCCTCATCAGCTCAGCGAACTCACCCGTCGGATCGGGCACGCCGAGCATGTTCGCATAGTTAGCACCCAGGTCGAGTCCCGGCGTCCAGGGGATGATGTCTCCTTTGTTGTAATGGAGACGATACACTCCGGCCGCTATCGAGGGGATCTTTGCCAATATCTGAAGAGCGTCCTCAAGAGCTGGAATCCAATACTGCTCCTTGGTCATACCCTCCGAATACATCTTGCGGAACACGCTCTCGCGCTCCAGAACCAAGATGCCTGTGTTAAGCATCGCCATCGGGTGGCTGTCATCCGGCATCGACTCCAACACATCCCAGACGTATTCGGGGACATAAGAGCGCTTGTCGAGGTCCTGTTGAAGAGACTTCTTGGCCTCCTCGTCAGGGAACTCGCCGGTCAACAGGCAGAAGAATATCTCCTCGGGCCACTTGTCCTTGATCTCCAGTAGCGGATGGCCCCTGATGATCAGACCCTTGTCGGGCTCCACCACCGATGTATCGCACAAAAGGCCATAGACGCCTCTTAGGCCGCCTAGAAACTGTGCCACGGTAACCTTTGCTATCTCCTTGGCCCCGTGCTCCTTCGCAAACGCCTTCACTTTCTGGCGGGATTTTGGGATCTGCTCCGCCAGCTTTTCCTGCAGGGTTGCCATTGTCCTTTCCTCTCCTCCATTTAGGGGTGAAAACTACTTGTTCCTGTTCAAGTGCCTGAGATTTTTCCTTTTAGGAAACCGACAATATCTAGTTTGCATCTTGATAGTCAACCCCCATCTTCGCAATATGTTCCCTGGGGAAGAAGCGTGCTCAGATGTGGGAGCGATTGAACCTGGGGGCTATTTCAGCGCCTCCTCGCCTGCGTGGAAGTCGCGACCGAAGCAGAGCTGCTTAAGAACATCCTCTTCGATGAGTGGCCTGCCGTGGACAATGAGGCTTGCGAGGTTGGCTCCCACGCCGGGGCCGAGCATAAAGCCCTGGCCACACATCCCGACCGCAAGGAACAGACCCTCGGGGCCGTCGGGCACAGGACCGATTATCGGGCTGCCATCGGGTGTCATGGGATAAAGGCCTCGCCAAACGCGCCGCACCAGCAAGTTCTTGAGCCGTGGTATCAGCTCGATAAGTCGCTGCGCTATCCTCGGCCCGAACTCGGACGTGCTTCTCCTGTCGGTGCCGCAGAATGGCGTTGAGGGCGTGTAGCAGAAGATGACGGCGCCGAAGTCATTCTGGCCGAAGTAGAAGTTGGCACTTCTACCATCAGCGCCCGGCCTGAGGTCCACCACCAGCGGGCCAAGAAACTGTCGTATCGGTGCTGATATGCCGGCCTCGTGGCTCTCGGGAACCACCGGGATCTCGACTCCGACCGATTGGCCAATCTGCCTGGCGAAGGCGCCGGCGGCGTTGACGACGACCGGTGCCCAGTAATGCGCCTTGTCAGTTTTGACGCCAGAAACCCTTGATTTGTCGGTAGTTATTAGCTGAACTCTCTCGTTGAACTTGAACTCGCAGCCAGACGTTTCGGCTACACGGTGCATCTCGTAAGATGCCATCAGAGGCGAGACCTGGCCGTCATTCGGAGAGTAGGTCCCACCACGCAATCCCTCCTCCTTGATGCCGGGCACGACCTCCTTGATCACATCCGGGCCGACCCAGTCGATCTTGAGGCCGAACTTCTTCTGGATCGGCAATATGGACTTGAGGAGCCTCTCGTCGGCCTCGCGGAACACGGGGAAGCAGTAACCTCCCATCTTCCATCCCACGTCTCCGCCATAGGTCTCGGTCCAACTGGAGTAGATTCGCAGGCTCTCCAGGCAGAGCTTGATCTTGGCGGGGTCAGAGTGCGTTGCCCGGACGCCGCCGATCGCGGCCTTGTTCTGGCCCTGTCCACATGATGCATGTTGGTCGATTACGAGCACTTTGAGCTTCTCCTTGGCGAGGAACATCGCCGTGGGGAGACCCACGCTGCCGCCGCCAACAACGATCGCATCGTAGGAGGTCATTCCTCGTCGTCCTCCTCTACCGAGGCCAACAAGGAGAGTGGAACCTCTGTTACGAAGGGCCGGTTTGTGGGCTCCGTTACCTCATTGAGCGGCACGCCCTCCTCCCTGAAGATGCGCTCTATCAGCTCCGTGCAGGTCTTACCGCCGCACGCGCCCATGCCAGTCCGTAAAACCGCCTTCAGCTGGTTCATATCTCGCACGCCGCGCCTTATCTCGCGCACGATCTCGCGTCTTGTTACGCGCTCGCATCTGCACACGATCACATCATCTTTCGACTCTGCACCTAGCGCGTCCCACTGCTCGGCAGGCTCTTGGAGCCTGTATCCTGCGACATCAAGCCGCTGCTCATAGGGGACCTCCAGCAGCAGGAGGTTCCTCTTATCCAGAATGGGCGATCTCTTTACGGCAATCACTGTCCCCTCGCCGAGAGTCTTTCCCTCCACATCCGTGGTTGTGATCGTTCGCTCGCGAAAGAGGGCTCCTCTGTCCGTCTCGGAGGGCAGAATGACCAGCGCACGCCGCCGCTTGGGGTCGTAGTTCTCGACCACAAGCGTGATCGCAAGCCCCGGGCAGATCGAGACGCACCGGCCGCAGCCCGTGCACCGGCCCTCGAACGTGGGAAGCGCCGTGATCGAATCTCCAGCGAGCCTGATGGAGTGCATCGGGCAGACCTGAGTGCAGGGGTTGCATGGTATCTCCTCGTAGCAGCGCACTACGGGATATACCCTGAGGTCTCGCGGCTTGGGACGTCTCATTCGCGTCTCGCCGGGCTTGCTGCGAAGCGTTTCCATCAGCGGTTGCCACACCTGCGGCACGAACGTCCGCCTGCCAAGCATCTTCGCTATCTTGCGGCCCGCGAGCCTGCCGGAGAACATGGCCGCGCTCGCCTCCGCAATCTCCTTCGCGTCTCCGGCCGATACAACGGGCACGTTTGCCTCCTTTGCCATGACGAGAAGCGAATCCAGCGGCGAGAGCCCGACTGCGATGAGAATGGTATCTACCTTAAACCTCCGCGACGTCTTTGGAACCACCTTGAACGATGCGTCAACCCTGGCTATCTCGATGCCTTCGACCTCCGTCTTTCCGAACGCCCTCACCACGGTATGCGACGTGTAGACCGGCACTCCGAGCCTCAGAATCTTGTCAAGATGAACCTTGTAGCCCCCGCACCTCGGAAGCGCCTCGACCAGCCCCACGACCTCGATGCCGGCCTGAATGGCGTGATATGCCGCGATGAGCCCCACGTTGCCGCCGCCAACCACGAATAGCCGGTCTGTGGGGCGGACGAGGTCCCGGTTGACAAGAGTTTGGAACGCGCCAGCGCCGTAAACTCCGGGCAGGTCGCAGCCCGGGAATGCGAGATTCTTCTCTCTTGCACCCGTTGATATAAGAATGACCTTCGGGTGGACCAGAACGTAGCGCGACCGATGCTGCACACCGACTCTCTTGTCCGCGAAAACGCCTACCGCCGTCGCGCCTGTCCAAGTCCTGACGCAATCGAATTGGGCGACCTGCTCGCGGAGGATGTGCCCGATCCTGTGTCCCCTGGTTCCAGCGAAACAGTCATCGATCGACCCAAAGAACGCGTGCGTCTGGAGGCCTAATTTGCCGCCAAGCTCCTCCTTGTCATCGACAATGAGTGTCTCGATGCCGAGCTTGCCGAGCTCTATCCCGGCGCAGAGCCCCGATGGCCCACCGCCGACGATCAAGACGTCGGTCTCAACCGTCTCCACCTCGCCGAAGGTAACCGGCCTGTCCGCTGCCGGAAGACCCGGCATACCATCGCAACTGGTAACCACCATCCCCTCACGGGCAAGCGTCATGCACGCCTTGACCGGCACGCCATCGGCTATCACCATGCACTGCGAGCACTGCCCGTTCGCGCAGAAAATGCCCTGCGGAGCGCTATCTTTGGGGTGATGCCCGAAGATTCTGATGCCGTTGGCGAACAGCGCCGATGAGATCACCTCACCACGCCTTGCGCGGATAGCCTCGCCGTTAAAGGTGAACGTGAACTCCTCGACCTTCGGCACGTCGAGAATCGGGTGAGTGCGTATCCTGAACTCGCTCACTTGCTGCTCGCCTCGATAAGCCCTGCGATGAAGACCCCCAGGTCCTCGACCTCAATGCCGCTTTTCACCCAGGAATCCGGCCTCAGCACGAACCTCAAGCTCATAAGGGCCCTGGGACTGAGCGTCAAGATACGCTCGCAGCCCGCCGCGGAAGCCTGTTCAATCAGGTGGTCAATTCGTTCCCTTGCGTCTGCATCCCTCGCAAGCCAGCCATCGGCCTCGCAGCCCGCCCAGGCCGCATCACCCTTCGCGAGCTCAACCACGCCCGGCCCTGCAACCTTGCCGAGCCTCGAAAGAT
>QMNL01000089.1 GCA_003647755.1 Candidatus Coatesiibacteriota bacterium | reverse complement strand
TTGACGCCGCTTTCATTTGCGGTGGCTTGACACCGCGCTCCAATAGACAGTTTCATCTCTTTCCGAAAGGCGATCGCTGCAGCCTTGATTGACATAGAATCGATGTCGCGTCAAACCGCGACGAGAAATGGCGGCGTCAAGCCGCCGCACTTCAAAGGACTACAACTACTTGCGTCAATCTGATTATGGGGGAGGTGAATGGCAATTGACACGAATTGGGGTTGGCAATAGGCTCTGGTTCATCTGTTTTTAGCGGCTTGTTCGTTTCGGGTTTAACCCATTAGGAGAAATGATGGCTCTGAACTTGGCGGTGCTCAGGAAGAAGCTTATCGGACTGAGCGTTCTCGTCGCTGCTTTTTGTGTGCTCTGGCTGACCGGCATTGGTGCGGGGTTATGGCGTCTTAGAAGCACGGTCGATCCCGTCCCGCTTGTGTTCGGGGTTTTGGGCGGTCTTGGGCTATTCATATTCGGCATTCAAATCATGTCGGATTCCCTTCAGAAAGCTGCCGGGGCACGGCTCAGACACATACTCGAGATGCTGACCGGAGGCCCGATAAGGGGAGTGCTTGTCGGCGTAGGCGTAACCGCAATCATTCAGAGTAGTAGCGCCACTACCGTGATGCTCGTCGGTTTCGTAAACGCCGGACTGCTGTCGCTGGTGCAGGCGATCGGCGTGGTGCTCGGAGCGAACATCGGCACCACGGTAACTGCGCAGCTGGTTGCGTTCAAAATAAGCAAGTTCGCGCTGCCGGCTATTGCGGTTGGGATGGCGATCACGATGGCATCCAGGCAGCGGTCACGTTGGCGGCTTTGGGGTCAGGTCATGCTTGGCTTTGGGGTGCTTTTCTACGGGTTGACAACGATGGTTACCGCCCTGAAGCCGCTTCAGGGGAGTGAGCAGTTCAAAGAGTTCTTTATTCAGTTTGGCGCAACTCCTCTGCTTGGAGTTATAGCCGGCGCAATGCTGACGGCTGTTGTCCAGTCAAGCAGTGCTACGGTTGGACTGGTCATCGCACTGGGCACCACGGGGCTTATAGATTTCAGGACAGCCCTGCCACTAATGCTGGGCGACAACATCGGCACGACCATAACCGCGCTGCTCTCATCGATAGGCACCAGCCGCATGGCCAAAAGAACGGCGCTTGCGCACTGCTTCTTCAATGTATTGGGAGTCGTTTGGGCACTCTCAATCCTGCCATATTTCGCCAAACTGGTGGATTTCATCACCGCTGGAGACGCCAATTCACCGGCTTTCATTGCCAGGCACATCGCCAACGCGCACACGATGTTCAACGTCCTCAACACGATTATAGTGCTCCCGTTCATCAAGCAGCTTGCTCGCCTCGTCACGTGGATATTGCCCGATAAGACAGCGGCGCCCAGGCGGACCAAGGTGGGAGACCTGTTGCAGGAGCAGTTTCTCAAATCGCCTCCAGTGGCCATCGCACAGGTCAAGAAGGCGATATTGCACATGTTGGAGCGGGCGTCGGAGATGTTGGGTCTGGTTAGGAAGATGCTCTTGCAGGAGAGCACTGGGCTGATGCCCGATGTCCTGAAGTATGAGGATGAGCTTGACCGTCACCAGGCCGAGATCACCGAATACATAAGTAGGGTCATGCACAAGGGTGTCTCGATTGATGACAGCGAAGTCTTGACCAAGATGTTGCACGCGGTCAACGACGTTGAGAACATCGGGGACGAGCTGGAGAATACAGCGGTTCTCCTTGAACGGCTTGGGACCCTTGGACAGAGCTTCTCGCGACCGGCGAAAGAGGACATTATAGAAATGACGGACACGGTTTTGGCCATGGCTGCTGATTCGCTCAACGCGCTGAAGCTGGAAAGCAAGCAGTTGACGGTGGCCGCCATCGAGAAGGAGATCAAAATCGATAAGATGAAGCGACTGCTTCGCAAGCGGAACAGGGACAGATACGTGGCCTTTAAGCGAGGCGAGAGCAAGACAGAGGAGAAACTTTGGGGACAAGTAATATCGAATGATATAATCTCTAACATGGAGAAGATCGCTGACCACATTGTCAACGTGTTGGAGGCATTTGGTCTGGTTGATGAGTAGGCCATTGCAGAGTCGTTCAGGACAAGAGAGTAGATTAGCTGTCCGCTCTCTGCTCGCAGTTACCTTCGTTCTCCTGCTGATTGGCTGCGGCAAGGAACATGGGATGTATGAAGGCTCCGAGGTGAGCGCGACCATAACGGTCTTTGCCTTCTACCTCTTCTCGTTTGTCTGCATAGTTGGCTCCCTGGTGAGGAGCTGGGGGTTCAGCCCGCTTCTAGCTGGCGTGTTTGTCCTGCTCTGTTGCACAGTCATGCTTCTGATGACACCTTACTTGTGGTTTGGGCTTGTTGCCTTAGTAGTGGGTCTCTTTCTGGGATATATTGCCTTCCGGCGATTGCGCTCAAAAGGCAAAGACCGAAGCCAGGCCGCAAGGGGATAAGACCAGCGGCTCTGTTCTCGCTCTGGCTACGGGGCCCAATCAAGGACAGTTTGGAGAATCACCATCTTGAGAGTAATCGCATCTGAGGGCCTTTCCGCCGCCCTCAACATGGCTGTGGACGAGTCGCTCTTTGTGAACTTCGATTCGTCGAGCGAGGAACCCGTTCTCAGGCTTTACGGCTGGAACAAGCCCTGTATCTCTCTGGGGTACTTCCAGAAGGCAAATGATGCCATCAAAAGAGAATCGTGCAAGAAGATGGGCGTTGATGTCGTTCGGAGGATAACCGGCGGCCGGGCGGTTTTACATCATCAGGAAGTAACGTATTGCGTGGTTGCGTCCAGCCGAAGAGGTCCTTTCGCTGGTCATCTTCTTGACTGTTACCGCGCAATAGCGGATTGTCTCTCTGCGGGCTGCGAGTCGCTTGGCCTCGACCGAGGCAGGGTCGAGGTCGTGACCGGCCGAGGGACAGGTGGCACGAGCGCCTCGCCCGCGTGTTTTATGATGACATCTGCGTATGAGATACTGGTTGGGGGCCGGAAGCTGATTGGCAGCGCCCAAAAGAGGGGCGATCTGGTCTTTGTGCAGCATGGCTCCATCCCGCTGCGCATTGACATGGAGCTTGCGCGAAGCGTGATGCGCCTCGATGGTGTTTTGGACGAGCGAAGCATCGTTCAGGGCCCCATCTGCCTCGAGGAGGCGGTCGGTCGCGATCTTGGTTATGAAGAGGTGAGGCAGGCGATCGCCGCGGGCTTCGCTAGCCGTCTTGGGTCTAGCATTGAGTGGTCAGGTATGAATAAGACCGAGCAGAAGGTTGCGGAGAGGCTGGCCCAGGACAAGTACTCGTTGGAGAGTTGGACTTATCGTCGGTAGTTTGGGAACTTTCGTTGATTCGAAAGTGGCACCAGTTTGGAGGTTTGTTGATTGAGAGCAAATGGTAGGAAAAACGATGAGCTTCGGCCCGTTCTGATTGACCGTGGGTTTGCGAAGTTCGCAGAGGGCTCCGCGCTCATTACGCTGGGCGATACGAAGGTTCTATGCACAGCCACCGTCAAGGATGATGTGCCCCAGTGGCTGCGCGGAGCGGGCCAGGGCTGGATAACGAGTGAGTATGGCATGCTGCCTCGTTCATCACCCAGGCGGATTGTGAGAGAGGCGGCGCGGGGCCGGCCATCGGGGCGCACGCACGAGATACAGAGGCTGATCGGCCGGTCTCTACGTGCGATCGTGGACTTGACTCTGATCAAGGATCGGACGATATGGCTGGATTGCGACGTGATCCAGGCGGACGGTGGGACCAGAACAGCGTCGGTAACTGGTTCTTTCGTGGCGTTGTGCGATGCTTTGACTTGGCTTTGTGGTTCGGAGCAGGGCCTTCCGTGCCTAAGAGGCTTTGTGGCGGCGACGAGCGTCGGGATCGTTGGAGATGAGTTTCTTCTGGACCTTGATTACTCGGAGGATTCAGCCGCGGCCGTCGATATGAATATCGTTATGACGGACACGGGTAAGTTCATTGAGATACAGGGCACCGCTGAGTCGGAGCCATTTGAACCGCAGTCGCTTGATGCGCTGTTATCTCTTGGCAGGAGCGGGATTTCGCAGCTGGTCGAGATTCAGCGTGATGTGTTGGGCGACATAAGCCACCTTTTGGCTCAGTAGTGGCCGTAGGAGCACAGAGCTGTGAGTTGACAGGTTGGAGTCTATGATTATTCTTAGTGTTGAAAGGAGCTAGTGATGTCGAGAGTATGTGATATATGCGGAAAGAAGCCCATGTTCGGGCACAAAGTAAGCCACGCCCACAACGTCAGCAACCGGCGTTGGATGCCGAACTTACAGACTGTTCGCGCCAACGTCAATGGAGAGGTCAGGCGGCTGAGGGTCTGTGCGAGCTGCCTCAAGGCTGGGAAGGTTGAGAAGTTTTACAGAGCGGCGCCCGCAAAAAAGTTAAGTCCCCCCGCCTCACAGACGAATAGCTAGAGACTGCGCTGGTATCTAGGCTCTAGTTTATTGTGAGGGCACGTGTGTGCAGAGGAAGGCTTCAATTCTCGTGGTGGAAGATTCTGCCGGGCTGAGAGAGAATCTGGTTCAGGCTCTCACAATGGGCGGTTACGACGTTCGGGCTGCGGATAACGGCCGCTCTGCGCTCGATACTCTGGAGAAAGACTCCTTCGACGTCGTCATAACTGACATCAGGATGCCGGGGATGGACGGCCTGACCCTCCTTGACCGCGTGCTGTCGATGGACAAGAAGCCTGAGACCGCTGTCATCCTGATGACCGCGTATATGACCATCGAGTCCGCTGTCTCCTCGCTCAAGAAGGGCGCATACGACTACATCACAAAGCCGTTCAAGATCGAGCAACTTCTCCACACTGTCCAAGCGGTCATCGACAAACGCCGGCTAAAGATCGAGAACGAACGTCTGGCAAGAGAGCTTAAGAAACTCAACCGGCAGCTCGAGAAAAAGGTCAGGCTCAGAACCAAACAGCTCCAGGACTCTCAGGATAAGCTGCAGAGAAGTTACCTCGAGATAATTAAGGCCTTCGCGGTCGTTCTCGAGGAGAGAGATGCCTACACCCAGGGCCACTCATCTCGAGTCACCGAATACGCTCTCCGGATGGCAAAGGAAATGCACCTCTCCAAGGACCAGATGCGGGCGCTTCAGATCGGCGGGAGCCTTCATGACATCGGCAAGATAGGCATTCCCGAGGAGGTCCTGAGCAAGCCAACGAAGCTCACGGACGAGGAGTGGCGCATAATGCGCGAGCATCCCGAGAAGGGCGCTCGGATGATAGAGCCGCTGAGTTTTCTGTCTCAGGAGAAGGTCCTCATCCGGCACCATCACGAGCGCTGGGACGGAAAGGGTTATCCGGCAGGCCTTGCGGGCGAGGAGATACCGCTTCTGTCCAGGGTGCTGAGCGTGGCCGATGCGTTCGACTCGATGACCTCCACAAGAAGTTACAGGAAGCGGATGAAGCTCGAGGTCGCGATCGAGCAGCTCGAGGTGAACAAGGGGACGCAGTTCGATCCCAGGATAGTCGATGTCTTCCTCAAGTGCCTCGATAAGTATGGCATCATTACATCTATGGACTGCATAATCCTGGCGGGTGGCAAGGGTGAGCGAATGAAGGCCGACGTGCCGAAGGTGCTTCTACCGCTTCGCGGCAAGCCCTTACTGGGCTACGTGCTCGACCTGGTGGGCATGTTCGGCATGCACAAGATATACATCGTGGTCGGCCAAGGTGCTGAGCAGGTCAAGCAATACGTCACCAGGACCTACACGCTCAACGGGCCCGGTGCTCACCATGGCGACTCAGATGGGGCTCTTGCCGAGAAGCGGATTGAGTTCGTGCTCCAAGCAGAGCAGCTTGGAACCGCGCATGCAGTCATGCAGGTTCTGCCCTACTTGAAGCGGTCCAAGAACGGCCTATTGATCTTAAGTGGCGATGTTCCACTATTGAGTTTCGAGACTATCAACAGGATGATCGAACAACAGATAAGAGGTGATACAGAGCTCGATATCGCCACCGCCAAGCTCGATGACCCGGGCTCCCTGGGTCGCATTAAGCGCAGTGAGACCGGCGAGCTGGAGGCGATAGTCGAGATGGCTGATGCAACCGAGGAGGACCTCGCGATCAAGGAGGTCAACGTCGGCGCATATTGCATTGCCAGCGACCACCGCTTTCTAGATGTTTTGAGCGATGTTCAGGCCAACAACGCACAGGGCGAATACTACCTGACCGACGCGGTCCGGCTCTTTCTCGAGCGGGGCAACCACGTAGGTCTTTACGAGATCACTGACCCCGGCGAGGCGCTGGGAATCAACACCAGGCAAGACCTTGCCAGGGCAGAGGAGTACCTTCGCAAGATGAGGCCCCGCTCACACGTTAGTGGGCTCGACATTGCCAACCGAACGTCGCCGTGAGACGGATACAGGGCACCGACGGCGTCCGTCGCAGGACGTTACAGGACGACGCCTCCGAAGTTCGCGGCCTTAACCCTCTTGAGGCCTTTCTGAAGGTCGGCGCCATCACGCCGGGGTTCATGGAGCTTTACGGATACAGCTTTGTCGCCGATTTGAAGCGGATCAGCAGGTTGCAGCCGGGCGATAGGGTCGTGGTCGGCTGGGCCCCCAGAGACCCCAGCGGCGATTTCACCCGCGCCTTCATACGTGGCATCCGAAAGGCTGGGGCCACCGTGTTATCCGTTGGCATAGTCCCCACGCCCGCCGTTCCAGCATACGTCCTTCATGTTGGCGCCTCTGCCGGAGCGATGATCACGGCGTCCCATAACCTCAAGGACCAAAACGGCGTGAAACTTTTCTGGGGCAATCAGGGCCTCAAGTATCTCCCAGCCGA
>QMNL01000088.1 GCA_003647755.1 Candidatus Coatesiibacteriota bacterium | reverse complement strand
GTTGGCTGGTTATACTTTTGTGGGAGTTAAGAGTTTTTCTATCTGATTGGGCAAGTTTCAGAAAGATGGGAGGAAACCTGTGATGATGATCGCTCGCCGGAGTGCTCTGATTACGTTGGTTCTAGCGCTTGCTGCGTTGCAGGCGGCCTGTATGCTGTTCTACAAGCGTCCTGACGCGGAGTTGGAGGCCGCTTCAACGACTATCTCCAGTTCAAAGGAGGTATGTGCGGACATCTACGCCCCGGACGCGTTCGCGAAGGCGCAGGACAAATTGAAAGAGGCGCAGGTGGCGGCTGACCACAAGGAGAAGACCGCGAAGGAACTAGCGCTCGAGGCCGAGAAGCTTGCGGAACAAGCGAAGGCCGAGGCGATCAAGCGCGGTGACGAGGCTCGTTCGACAGCGAGCAAGAACCTTGCCGCGGCGCGGGACGTGCTAGCCAATATTGATGCGGCGTTGAGTGATCTTGGCGAGGATAAGGGCGGTGAGTTGTTTGTCAGTAGAAAGGATTCGCTGCGTGATTTGGAGGCGAAGACGGAGTCTCAGCTGAGGGGGTCTGGCTGCAATCTCCTGGCAGCTGAGGAGGGGAGTAAGACGCTCTTGAGCGGGGCTAAGGAGCTTTTGGCGGACATTAACAGCTACGCGTTGTCGGTGAAGGCCAAGAAGGCGGCTGCGCCGGTTCTACACTCGGTAGTTCGAGGGGAGTGCCTTTGGCGCATAGCGGGTTATTCGAGTCTGTATTCTGATCCTTTTCTATGGCCGCTCATCTACAGTGCCAACAGGGACCAGATCAAGGACCCTGACCTGATCTTCCCGGGCCAGGTTTTTGAGGTTCCGAAGGATTCAACGGAGGCGGAGAAGGCTGCGGCCAGGCACAAGGCGAGCACGCGTGGCGCTTGGAGCCTCTACGACGGGAAGTAGGTGTTCGAGGGGGCCTGCGGCCTTGGGACATAGCGGTTTGCGGCGTGGTGTGAGCCGCGTTCTTTGAGATGGAAAGAGTCGTAGATTTCGCGGAGAATGACAGCCTGCGAAGGCTGTTGGGGTCTTACGATTCGGGCTCCAAGCTAATCGAGGACGAGTTCGGCGTCGTCCTGATTTCACGTGGCAGCAAGGTCAAGGTCCGCGGCGAGGACAGCAAAGTTCTTATGGTTGAGGATTTTCTGCGGAAGATGGCTCCACTATTACACAAGCACCCTCAATCTGACGATTCACTCGTCTCTGACGCGGTCTATGCGTATCTAAATGACACGAATGTTGATCTGCCGGGCCTTTTCTACGAGCAGATAAAGGTTCCCTCTCGCGACGCAGACATATACCCCAAAACGTCAAACCAGAAGCGCTACGTTCGGCTGATGCGAACTTGCGACATAGTCTTCTCGATCGGGCCGGCGGGGACGGGCAAGACCTACCTTGCGATGGCAATCGCGGTCTCGTCGTTTTTCAGCAAGAAAGTAAAACGGATAGTCTTGGCCAGGCCTGCCATCGAGGCAGGGGAGCGTTTGGGTTTTTTGCCGGGTGATTTTAGGGAGAAAGTAACACCATATTTGCGGCCGCTCTACGATGCTCTTTACGACATGATTCCCATGAACAAGGCGACGTATCTCATAGAGAATGGGGCGATCGAGATAGCACCTCTTGCGTACATGCGTGGTCGGACGCTCAACGGCAGTTTTGCTATTTTGGACGAAGCCCAGAACACCACCCCGGAGCAGATGAAGATGTTTTTAACTCGTTTGGGCAAGGGCTCGCGGGCGGTTATCACGGGCGACATAACCCAGATAGACCTCCCAGCGGGGCAGGTTTCCGGCCTTGTGCAGGTTCAGTCTGTTCTGTCCTCCATTCGTGGCATAGAGTTTATCTACTTCTCCTCTGCTGACGTTGTTCGGCATAACCTGGTGCAGAAAATCATAGACGCCTATGAGGCGTTCGGTCGGCCGCAAGCGGCGGCGCCTGAGCCGGTTGCTCAGACTTCTGTTGACAGGGGAAAAGGTGAAGGCGCTGCTGGCTGATTTGGCGTAGCGTTTGTGGCAATCAGCAGGCACTAAAGATGAAAAAGAACGGCTCCAAGCACAGACCTAAAGGCCTGGTGCAGGATACGGAGCCCCCTGGCCGGCGTTCGTCAGGGACTTCGCCCGTTGCGAGGCTTCGGTCGCTATTCGGTCACAACCGTGTTCAAGGCGCAGTAATTGCCTGCGTGGCGATAGCTCTTCTCACCGTTCTGCTCGTGCCCAAACGACACATAATAGACCTGCAGATGTTCCGAGTCGGCGAGATCGCCCGGCAGGACATCTGGGCGCCAACCGAGATCACTGTCGAGGATGAGGAGACGACGGCGGCCAAGAAAAAGGCCGCAGCCGCGAAGGCGCCCTCCGTATATGACTTTGACGAGCGAGCCTTGTCCCAGACAATCGGAGCGATACGCTCGACGTTCCGGGCTCTTCGCGCCGGCATCGAGAAGCGCAACGAGTTGCTGCAATCGCTTGAGCAGCCGGCGGCGCCGGAAGGTGGGAAGCAGGCGAAGTCGCCGGCAAAGGTATCCACACAAGACAAGTTATCCGGGCACTCGGAGGCGCCGGCTCCGCCCGAGGTGAAGCCCACAATTGCAGAGTTGCGTGAGCAGTTCAAGCAGTCCCTGGGAATCGATGTATCGCCGGAGGAGTTCGATCAGCTGGTTGCCTCTGGCTTTGACGTTGCGGTCGAGGACTGCGTGGTCAGGGCATTTGAGGACGCCTGTAAGGACGGAGTGGTTGGCGATAAGGCGCTTCTATTGAGCAATTATAAGAACGGCATCATCATGAGGCTGGTTGGCAGCGGCAAAACGAAGACGTTTCCTGCGAGCTCCTTCTTCATGGTCTCGGACAGCCAGAAGGCTCGAGCCGAGGCCGCTAAATTTGTGAAGACTGAATGCCCCGGCTCCAGCGAGTTTCGTGCCGTTCTCGCGTCGGTCATCTCGCGTCTTGTTAAGCCGACTCTTACGTTCAACAAAAGCGAGACGGAGAAGGTCAAGCAAGACGCCGTGGCAGCCGTCGAGCCTGTCTATTTCAAGATCAAGAAAGGTCAGATGATTGTCCGAGCCAGAGAGGTGGTTACTGCCAAGCAGAGTCGACTCATCAGGGAGATTGCCAAGAAGATCCAGCCTCGTAGGCGCTTGAACTCGGCAGTCGGCACGCCGCTTTTCTTGGTGATTGTGGCCATTCTTCTCAGCCTCTCTGGACGGCGGTTTGGATTTGAGGCGGCATCACACTGGAAGAATCATCTCTTGTTTTGGACAATCGCCGTGCTGACTTTGCTGCTGTCGAAGGCCTTCCTGTGGGGCATTAGAGCGTTTGCAGATGCGGTTGAGCAGTTCCCGTTCAACCAACAGGAATGTTACTATTTCGCAGCGCCTCTCGGGCTTGGTGCAGTCTTGATCTCGCTTCTGATGGGGAAGCGTTTGGGCCTGGCTGCGACGATCGTGTGTTCTGCGTTCGTGCCACTGCTTTTCGGCAATTACCCCGTGATCATCATGGCGACGCTTCTGTCTGGAGTGGCCGTCGTGTTCGTGGCCGGCAGGTATGGCAACGGTGCGGTTGTGTTCAAGATGGGCCTTTCGATCGGCATAGTTGCCGCTGCGACAGTTCTCTCGATGCAGCTGCTTGACGCGAACGTCAAGTTCAGCCAGACGGGGTACTTCAACGCGGTCTGTGGTTTTGGACAGGGGCTGGTTGTGATCGCTTTTGCGGGGATTTTCTTGCCGATTCTGGAGCTTGTGTTCGGGGTCTGGACGAAGTCCAAGCTGCTCGACCTCGCCTCAAACGACAGGCCGCTAATCAAGCGGCTCATGATCGAGGCGGGCGGGACTCACAATCACAGCATCAGGGTTGCGGAGCTGGCACGCAGCGCATGCGAGGAGATAGGGGCAAACGGCGTCATTGCGTTCGTCGGCTCCTATTACCACGACATAGGGAAGCTGAAACGGCCGGGCTACTTCATAGAGAACACTCCCGTGGGAGGCGAGAACCCGCACGACCATCTCAAACCGGCCATGAGCGTTCGGATCCTTGTCGAGCATGTAACTTATGGACTTGAGCTTGCGCGAAAGAAGAAACTGCCGCTGGTAGTGCAGGACATAATTGAGCAGCATCACGGCAAGTCCCTGATGAAGCCGTTCTATCACAAGGCGCAGGAGGCGGCCAAGCGGACCGGCGAGGTGGTGGAGGAGTCGGAGTTCCGCTATCCGGGCGTCAAACCTCAGACTCGGCAGGCTGGGATCATAATGCTTGCCGATTCAATTGAAGCTGCGTCCAGGGTGTTGCTCGAGCCTACAAGGGACAAGATCTCCAAGATGGTTGACAGAATAGTGTCGTGGTATATTGAGGACCACCAGCTGGATGAGTGCGACCTTTCGCTGCGAGACATTCAGAAATGCAAGGAGACCTTCGTGCACGTTCTGCAGGGGATGCTGCATTCCCGCATTGAATATCCTGAAGACCAGCCGGGTAGCTTGCAGAGCGAGGTGGTTCGGTAGTCGTGGCGCAGGCGCTACTTGGTGTTATGGGAATTCGACGAGAGTGATCGAGATCGTTCTGGATGCGGGTGTGGACGCAGTGAGCGCGCATCATGCCCGTGCTGTAGTTTCTCAAGTGCTGAAGGTGATAGGCAGAAGTGGCGCCTCGTTGAACGTTCTGTTCAGTGGGGACGAGAGGATTCGCAATCTGAACAACAGGTTCAGAGAAGTTGATGCTCCGACCGATGTGATGGCCTTCCCATCAGGAGACGAAGGTGCCTTTCTAGGCGACGTCATCATCTCGGTTGAGAGGGCACGAGCGCAGGCCGAAGAGCTAGGCCACAGTCTTGAGGACGAGCTCGAGGTCCTGCTCGTGCACGGCATTCTGCACCTGGTTGGATACACTGATTACGACGATTCGAGCAGAGCCATAATGTTTGAGAAAACAGATAAAATCATAGAACAACTTGTGTCTTCGAGAACTGGGAAGGTGAATGGAAGTGGAGGATGACCAAAACGCGGGCAATACAGGCCTGCTTACGAGACTCAAAAACCTAGTCAAACGCCACAAAGCATCGAAGAAATCGGAGCCGGTCCACGACAAAATAGTCTCGCTGATTGAGCGCACGATTGGGAACTCCTCTCAGATTGATAGCAGCGTGCTGAGGATGATAGCGAGCGTGCTGGAGTTCAACGACAAGATAGTGCGCGAGGTCATGGTGCCTCGTGTGGAGATGGTCTGTGTGGAGGCAGCTGCCGGAGTTGGGGAGCTCAAGCGTATAATGGCCGAGGAGGGCTACTCGAGAATCCCGGTGTTTGAGGACAACATCGACAACATCGTCGGGATCGCCCACGTCAGGGACCTCATTCGGCAGGAGATCATCCATGGCAGGGAGCCTTTCGAGATAGGGAAAATAATGATGAAACCCTTCTTCGTGCCCGAGACGAAGAAGGCCAGGGACCTCCTTGCCACGTTTCGGACGGACAAGAACCTCATGGCAATCGCGGTCGATGAGTACGGCGGCACTGCAGGGCTGATCACAATAGAGGACCTGCTGGAGGAGATAGTTGGCGAGATACGTGGTGAGTTCGAGCCTGAACTGGAAGAACCCATAAAGGTGCTCGATGAGAACACCATTGTCGCGGACGGGAACACGGACCTCGACCTGCTCCAGGAACACGTCAAGCTCTCTATCGAAGAGAACCCGGATTTCGACACGCTGGCAGGCTTCATTCTTGACCAGATCGGGTCTGTTCCCGCCGAGAAAGAGAGTTTTGACTTTGACGGACTTCGCTTCACCGTGCTCGAGGCGGACGAACGAAGGATACTAAAAGTCAAGATTGAACGCCTACAGCCCGAACTCAGTGCCGAACATGACGAATAGAACGATAGTCATTAACAGGACGTTGAACAGGTAAGTAATGCAACCGTTTCAGTTTCATCAGGAGTAAACCGGAGGCACAATGACCTACGCGAACATTCTCTATGAAAAAAAAGCACGAATACTGATCCTCACCATCAATCGCCCAAAGGCGCTCAACGCGCTCAACGCCAAGACGCTGGATGAGCTCGAGGACGCAATCGACAAGGCTAAAGATGACGACCAGATAGGGGCAATCATCCTGGCCGGCGCGGGCGAAAAGGCGTTCGTTGCTGGCGCGGACATCTCTGAACTGGTCGATCTCGACGAAGCATCCGGCACGGCCTTCTCGACTCGCGGCCAAGACCTGTTCTTGAAGATCGAGAACCTCGGCAAGCCTGTCATCGCGGCCGTTAACGGTTTCGCGCTCGGCGGAGGGTGCGAGCTTGCAATGGCGTGCACGATCCGTATCGCCTCAACGAAGGCGAGTTTTGGGCAACCAGAGGTCAAGCTTGGGCTCATCCCGGGCTACGGCGGGACGCAACGGCTGACGCGCCTTGTCGGCAAATCCAACGCGATGCACATGATGCTGACCGGCGACATAATTCCTGCCCAGCGAGCCTACGAGATCGGCCTGGTCTCAGCGGTTGTCCCGCCGGACGAGCTGATGCCAACTGCGGAGAAGCTCGCGGGCAAGATCACGTCGATGGGCCCGCTGGCCGTAGCCGCCTCGATTGAGCTGGTTAATAAGGCTTACGAGGAGCCGCAGCTTTCCGAAGGACTGAGGCGCGAGGCAAAGCTGTTCGGGGCCATCTGCGCAACCGAAGACGCCAAAGAGGGCACAAGCGCCTTCCTGGCGAAGCGCAAGGCCGAGTTCAGGGGCAAGTAAGCTGAGTGCCTTTCATTGGAACTCATCCTCGCCCTTGCTTTCCCGAAAATGTAGTGTCTCATTCTCCGGAGCATGGCGCGTGGCCTTC
>QMNL01000087.1 GCA_003647755.1 Candidatus Coatesiibacteriota bacterium | reverse complement strand
TATGTTCAGCCCTTTCAGGGCTGTTTTCCTTTTCTTCTTTGGCGTTGATCCGTAGGTTGCACCTACGGCTACTCACGTTCATCCCCTTACGGGGATGCAGGAAGAACGCTTCAGTTGAGCAGGTCCGGGCACGATTACGAAAACTGCCGGGCTAGATTAGGGAGTTGCAATCAGTAACAAGCGCACTATAGTTCACTAAAACTGGGGTCGTAGTTCAGCATGGTTAGAACGCCGGCCTGTCACGCCGGAGGTCGCGGGTTCGATCCCCGTCGACCCCGCCATTGCTTGATGTTGGCGGCATTGCCTCGCAGGAGCAATGGGCACTCCAGCCATAGCACTGGTGCTGTGGATCGATAGCTGGGCAATGTAGCCAGCACAGCATCTTGTTGGGCCATTCGTGGCGACAGGTGCCTAGGCGAACCCCTGCAGCTCATAAAGCTGGATAGGCCCGGACTTGCCTTTTAATTGTATGGCTTTCCTCGGGAGAAGCCTGAACTTGTCGCGCGAGACCTGCTCATAGGTGGAAGAACCGACTAGTATCTGGTTTGGCTGAGCTGATGTCTGGATTCTCTTGGCCGTGTTGACCGGGTCTCCCAAGACCGTGTAGTCCATTCTCCTCATACAGCCAATATCGCCTACAAGCACATGGCCGGTGTTTATCCCGATCTTGACACGGAATCGCATCTCCGGAGGCCTTCTGCTGTTGAGCCGCTCGAGGGCCTCCTGCATTTCAAGGGCCGTCAGAAGTGCCCGCTCAGCGTCATCTCCGTGGGCGAACGGCACGCCGAAAACGGCGAGTATCTCGTCAGCTATGTACTTATCAAGCGTTCCCTCGTGCTTGAATATCACCTCCGTCATCTCGCCGAAGTACTCGTTTAGCATGTTGCGGACGACCGCAGGACTATGTTTCTCGCAGAAAACGGTGAAATCGGTGATATCCGCAAACAGAACAGTTACATCGGCTTCGTGAACGTCGAGAGCGTTCTCGGGGCCCTGCAGTATTCTGTCGATGACGGCTGGAGAATGATATCTCTCCATTTTGCGTCGGAAGGCTTCTTGCTGCCTTATCCTGTCATTGAGTTGAGCCTGGTTAATGGCTATCGCCGCGTGGTTACCCAGCGCAGTGATGATGTCGAGGTCGTCCTGCGTGAAGCGCTCTGAGTCCGATGATGTGTCCAGGTATATGAGCCCAAGCACGTTGTCCAGATGGGTGAGCGGAACACACATAGCGGACCTTATCCCGAGCAATTTGACGCTCTCCTGTTTCATTAGGCCAGGATCGAGCAGGGCGTCGTTGATTAGAACGGACTTCTTCTCCGTTAGCGCCATACTTGCGATGCTCTTGCTCAGCACGATCTTTTCGTCAGCCTTGACGCCGTTAGTGTATCTGACCTTCTCGGTCGTCCATCCGCCCGTCTTGCCATCCACAAGTATCATGACCCCACGCTCGGCTTTCACCTTCTCAAACACCAAGTCCATTACCTTGTCGAGCAGATCATTCAGCGACGTCGCGGATATCAGCGCCTTGCTGGCCTGATACAGTATGGAGAGCATCTGTGTTTTCCTAGTTATCTGCGATATCCGGGCAGAGTCCTCGATGATCTTCTCTCCAGCATCGATCGGCGTCTCGCCCACGATCGGGGCCATGACGTCCTCGACTGGCCGGAAGACCGTCTTGCCCATGTCCAGCGAAGATGCGTAGTCAGCCAGTTCAACAACGGTAGTGGGCTTTACGATCGCATGTGTCGGCTGATCGGGCTCTGCTGCTCTCTGATCCTTCAAACCACTGGCCTCGGCCGAGTCTCCGCTGGAGACAACGAACATTAGCTTGTAGTTGCCGATTGAGACCACGTCTCCCGATTCAAGCGTCGAGGTATTGACTCGCAGCCCGTTCACATAGGTGCCGTTCTTGCTGTCGAGGTCCACAAGTTCACAATTTCCACTGGGGCCGACCTTGAGTTCAGCATGGCGACGGGAGACATTCAAACCGGGAAGGCGAATAGCCACATCCTTAGAGTCGCTGGCAACACGACGTCCGATAACGTTGGAACCGTTTGCCAGAGGAAGCTTCGTTCTGGCAGTGCCAGGCGAGATTATGACGAGCTGAGCAGAAGGCGGACTGCCAGGCTCGGGACTAACTGCTTGCAACGACACTGGACGCTCGCTTGATGACTACATCTTGTACTTGCCGAAGTCATCTGGCTCTAAGCTCTTGAGTATCTCCAGCAATCTGTCGCCTTCCTCGATCTCCTGTGTCAGGTCAACCACGGTGGTCTTTGCGAGCACATCCTCCGTCACGTAAATCGGCGCAGCGCATCTCAAGGCCAACGCAATTGCATCGCTAGGTCGCGAATCGATGCCGATGACGGTCTTTCTGTGCTTCAAATACATGGTCGCATAGTAGGTGCGGTCTCTCAAATCGTTAATCTCGATCCTGAGAAGCTTTGCGCCCAGCTCGCCCAACGTATTCTTCATCAGGTCATGGGTCATCGGGCGAGGGGCCTGGATGTGCTCCATTGCGACGAAAATCGCGTTGGCCTCGGCATGTCCCAACCAGATAGGAATCATCTTCTTGTCCTGAAGATCGACAAGCAGCACGATAGGACTTTGCGTTACCGGATCAAGCGCTACTTTCCTCGGCTTAAACTCGATCACCATCTTCACCTCTCCAATAATATCCGAACCCAATGGCTCCTCAACCAAAAATAGTCCCAAGTCCTGGATTTGTCAATTCTCACATCACCCCCAGTAATCAGATTACTGGCAAGGCAGATGGTGGGATGAACACGCACCTGCCGCTGCGCAGAGGCTATGTTTTCGACAGGCATCGGTCTGTAAGTTGCACCCGTTGGCTGACTTTGGAGAGCGGTGGCTTGACACGGCGAGCCCATCGGCTGTTCTGCGGCTAGACATTCGAGGCGAGGTTAGCTGCCCAAAAATTCAGGCCGTGCGGGTTGTCGGCGGGGCTTCTCAATACGACAGCGAGCGTTGCTGTTTTCGCACCTTCACTCCTTTCGGAGGCACAAAAGTAAACACGGAATCGGCCAGTTCGCGATTAAGCCTAACGCTCGTGAACTTGATGGACGTCGTATCGCCGTTCTTCTCGACGGACTGCAGGCGAGTAGGCAAGCCTGTCTCTTTGCTGATGACGATCTGCAACCGTGCGATCAGCCTCGACATGGACTCGTCCTTCGGCCTCAGTTCGACCTCGAAGTCGCTTGCCGTCTGCCCAATCAGCTCGATCGAGAACGCGTCGCCGAGGTCGGACAACGGCCGCTCGAAACCCAAGCAGAGTTTCTCGAAGACACGGCTTTGGCTCTTGAACTTCTCCATGTCATAGACCTCGGCCTGTTTGAGAGCAGGGAAATAGAGCCATATTTTCTTCCCGTCAGAGATGGTGTAACTCTCATCGGGGGGTAGATAGTGCCAGGCGAACTTGCGGTCTGGCTTGTATAGAAACGTGCCCTTCGAGATAACAGGTTCGGTCAGCATCGCGAGGTGCTTTTTCTGCACGAACTCCGCCTGCACCGACCGCAACCGCTTGATTTTGGCGCGGGTCTGTTCCAAGAGCTTGATTGCGGCGTCGTGCCGGTCCCGGGCTTTCACAGAAATTTTCTTGGGAGTCGCATCCTGTCTCACACCAACCGCAAGGGGTGCTGTAATGCCCCAGACAGCAAGCATTAGGCCCGCAATCGTTGGCGCAAGCGCCCGCAACATGTTCCGACCGGATATGCTCATCGGCGTGTAAAGCTGTTCTGTGCCCTGCTGGCTACTTCGAGCATCAGAGTGTCCAGCTCCCCGTCACCTCCGACGACCTCAGGGACGTTGTCCATGAAGACGACCTCAAGACCGTTGTCGATCGCTATTTTTGCGGCGATATCGATCGATGCGGCCTTAAGTTCTGTAATCATGATATCCGCTTCGGGGAACTTGGACACTGCGTGAGTGAGCTCCACTTTCAGCCGAGTCCTGTTGGAGAGGCTGTGGCTGGTGAAGAGCACATCGCACCCGTAAGCTGCGGACAGATGCTTGGTTATGATGTTCTGGGATGCCTCAGGCGCGGTCGTGGCAACGATGGCCCTCTTCTGAGCCACGTCTATCAGCGGCTTCGGTCGAAAGACAGTCCAGGCAACCTCGATCGTGGGATTGATCTCCCTGATCGCCCTGTCGAGCTTCTCGACCTTCCTGAGATCGGCCGATGGCGCCTCACAGAGCGTTATGACCGCGAGGCTTGCGCGGCGGATTCTATACGGCCCCATGTATCCGGCTATGTAGTCCAGCGGCTGATTTGCGCCGACAACGACGACTGTCTCCTCCGTTGCGACGTCTGGGAACGACGCTCCGCTGCCCTCGAATATGACGAGGTTGACAGGCAGGTCGTTTGCAATCATGACCCCCTGCGGCACGGTGGACGAGAAGACCTTGCCCGAGAACCCGCCTCCGCAACGCCTGCACCCGATTGTCGGTATGCGGGACATGACAGCGTCCTCAAAATGGTCCGACGAGGCGTGAACGCCCTTTGCGCTCATGTCGATGAGGTAGCTGGGCGTTATCTCGAGCTCGTCCCCCCTTATGACCTCGGGCTCGGCCGGCCCACCCCGGCCCATAGTTACGATGCAGGGCAGCCAAGTCCTCTCGTCCTCCGTCTCCTCCCCGCTCAAGACACGCGCCATGAACGCCGCCACGGCGGTCTTGCCAATCCGCTTGCCCGTCCCGATGACTGCAATCGAGGGCTTGCGGCAGAGCCTCGGGAACCTGGGCGGTGTGAACTCGAAGTCCGGGCCCCTGTAAACGACATCACTACTGAGGACCTCACACGCCATTACCATGCGCTCACGATACCCAACAACCGGCTCGTCAGAGAGATCAAACACCACGTCCGGCCCAAACTCCTCTATCGCACGACGAATCCCAAGGATCGGCGACTCTGGCAGTATCACGGGAACATCGAGCTGCCTGAGGTCCTCGGGCTGGCCGATCTTCTCCGTCCCACCAATGAAGACGGCCGCAACCACCTCGTAACCCATCTCCTCGCCAAGCTGCGCAAGCGCCGCCCGCGTTACAGGTAGGTAGTGCTCACCATCAACCAGTGCGACGGTTTTCGTGGTCATCTCTGCTCCCCTATTTCTCGTAATCGCGAAGGACGATGCGCCTGAAAATGGATAAGAACGCCCTGATATGCATCATAAGCTCCTTAAAGGTCGTTATTCTCGAAATCCGCATAAGTATGTAGCCCAGCCGAAAATAAAACTCCCTATACGCACGGTTGCGAAGCTCCCATATCTTCTCAACCGATAGGTCCCCACTCGGAAGATTAGGATGGCTCACATCATCAAACAAGTCCCACTCAGTCAAGACCGTCCCGTCGCTGCGAATAGCCTCGCCCAGCTTCGTGCCCGGATGAGGCATTGGGAGAGAAAACGCCGCGACATCAGGTTTAAGTTCCTTGGCGAAGGCAATGGTTTTGAGCACTGTCTCCTCGGTCTCGCCCGGCATTCCTATTATGAAGAACCCGTTGGTCGCTATCTTATGCTTCCGACATAGCGAAAACGCTCGCCTAGTCTGGTCAAGCGTGATGCCCTTCGACATCGTCTGAAGAATGTGCTCGTCTCCGCTCTCGACCCCGAACTGGATGCTGTGGCATCCCGCCTCCTTCATCAACGAGATGCGCTCCTCGTCGATAATATCGACCCGCGACTGACACATCCAAACGATGTCGAGGCGCGCCTCGATCATTTTCTGACAGAGCTCCTTCAGGTGGTGCCGGTCTGCCCCGAAGCTGGAATCCTGGAACAGCACTTCCTTGACACCGAGAGACCTGATATAAGTCAGCTCCTCAATAACATTGTCAACGTCCCGCAGCTTGAAGCCAAGCGTCCCGGGGATACAAAACGTGCAGTGGAACGGGCAGCCCATGCTCGTAAGGGCCACTGTATAGACACGGCGCTTCGACAGCGGGAACATGTACCGCTTGAGCGGGAAGAGGTCGTGCCTCGGGACCGGATACGAGAACCGCTTGGGGTGCGTGCGCCCGCAGGCTACTATCTCACCATCCCTGCGATAGATGAAGTTCCTCAGGTTCTCAGTATCCCCTTGAAGATACCTAAGGATGTCCGGCTCGGTGAAATCGAGCATCACCGCGTCGATCTGTGGGAACTGCTCCATAGCGCTTTTGCCCTTGAAGAGCAGGAACCCACCGTTTGCGATCGTCTGCATCCCGAGCTCGTCTTTCAGCCGCTTGACGAACGCAAAATCCTTGTTCCAGGATGCAGAACAGGTCAGGAAAATCACCGTGTCTGCACCCATCTTGCTGATGCGCGAGAAGCTGCTCTCGAACGACAGCCTCTCCGCTATCGCATCGAGCACGAAAAGGTCGTGGTGGTCCTTAAGGTAGCCGCTCTGGACCAGCAGATCGACCTGCGGCCAGTAGTAACTCGTCTTGCTGACGGATGTGCAGTACTTATCTCTGGCGTAGAGCTTGTCGCCGGGAGGGTTTAGCAGGAGGACTTTGCGACGGGTCACTTGCGATTCACCTACTTTGCAGCTCTGGATACGCCATGCCTTTTGAGCCGTAGATGCAGCGCAGGTCCTTAACCATACCCAAGACCTTCGCTGGGCTGCCCGCAACTACCGTGCCAGGCTCAACATCCCGAACGACGACCGCGCCTGCCCCGACAAGAGCGTTCTCACCTATCACTACATGTGGGAGTATGGTGGCGTTGAGCCCTATCCTCGCACCCACCTTGATGGTTGGCCCCAGCATGCACTCGGTGCAGATGGGATGCAGGTCGTTCGCTATCATGACGCCCGGGCCCAGAAACACATCGTCCTCGATCGTCGTGAACTGGGCGATGTAAACGCCTGTGTGTAT
>QMNL01000086.1 GCA_003647755.1 Candidatus Coatesiibacteriota bacterium | reverse complement strand
TCGTCGGGCTCGTCTCATCTGACTCCGCCAGCCGATACAACCCCTCCACGAGGTCAGACACGTAGCAGAACGAGCGGGTCTGCGACCCGTCGCCATAGACAGTAAGCGGCTCCTTCGCAAGCGCCTGGCAGATGAAGTTAGGGACAACTCGCCCGTCCCTGAGCCGCATCCTGGGCCCAAATGTGTTGAATATCCTCGCTATCCTTGTCTTGACTGCGTGGTATCTATGGTAAGCCATAGTGAGCGCCTCGCCAAAGCGTTTGGCCTCGTCATAGACGCCTCGCGGCCCGATTGGATTGACGTTTCCCCAATAGTCCTCCTTCTGGGGATGGTGCTCCGGGTCTCCATAGACCTCCGAGGTCGAGGCGAGGGTGAACGTTGCGTTCTTGGCCTTGGCAAGCCCCAAAGCGTTCAATGTCCCAAGCGCCCCCACCTTCATCGTCTGGATCGGCAGCTCAAGATAGTCCACCGGACTCGCGGGGCTGGCAAGATGAAACACGTAATCCAGCTGCCCGCTGACGAACAGGTAATTGGTTACGTTGTACTTCAAAAACGTAAACCGCTCGTTGTTAATATGCGCGATGTTGTCTGTTGTTCCAGTTAGGAGATTGTCGATACAGATGACCTCATGACCCTTCGCAAGTAAAAAATCACACAAGTGCGAGCCTATGAAGCCCGCGCCACCAGTAACCAATGACCTAGGCATTGATACTACCTCCGTAAGGCTGAACGCCCATGCCATAGTACTCAAAGCCGAGTGCGTGCATTCTCTTGGCGTCATAGATGTTCCGGCCATCGAATACTACTGGCTGCCGGATCAGGCCCTTAACCTTCTCGAAGTTCAACAGCTTGAACTCGTTCCACTCGGTAACAAGGATCATGGCGTCAGCGCCCTCAGTCGCCTCGTAAGCATTTTGGCAATAAGTAATGTGGGGGAAGAGTTTTTTGACGTTGTTCATTGCCTCAGGATCATAAGCCCGAATGACCGCTTTGCTGTCAAGTAGGCCCTTGATAAGCTCCAGTGACTTAGCCTCGCGAATGTCATCGGTGTTCGGCTTGAAGGCAAGTCCCAACATCGCGAAGGTCTTGCCCTCCAGCGATGAGAACCGCTTCTTAATCTTCGCCAGAAGTCTCTCGCTCCTCTGGTCATTTATGCGAATCACGGCATCTATCAGAGAAGCGTCCGCTCCATACTGCCTGGTAGTGTGGGCGAGGGAGCTGCTGTCCTTGGGAAAGCAGGAGCCGCCGTAGCCCAGGCCCGGCTGAAGGAAAAGACTGCCGATCCTCCTATCTGCCCCCATACCGCGAACGACATGGTTGACGTTCGCTCCCGCCAGCTCACACAGGTCTGCGATCAAATTGACGAAGGATATCTTGCTGGCCAGAAAGGCATTCGATGCATACTTGATTATCTCGGCGCTGTGCACATCAGTGATTATCATCGGCCGCTCAAGAACCGCGTAAAGCTCCAGAAGCTTCATGGCCACATTCTTGCTCGGCGCCCCAATCACAATCCTGTCAGGCTCCAGCGTGTCCTTGATGGCCGAGCCTTCACGCAGAAACTCCGGATTCGACACAACATCGAACTCCACGTCTTTCCGCTTGTTCCTCTCAATGATCTCTTTCACAAGATCGCCGGTCCCGACAGGAACGGTGCTTTTGTTGACTATGATCTTGTAGTCATCCATCCACTCGGCGATGCTCTTGGCAACGGACCTCACGTAACTCAGGTCTGTCTCGCCATCATCCTTGGGTGGCGTGTTCACGCAGATGAATATGATGTCGGACGCCCTGACGCCTTCCTTTATCTCTGTCGTGAACCTGAGACGCCCGTCCTTAACATTGTGAGTAACCATCTCCTTGAGCCCAGGCTCGTAGATCGGCATAATCCCATTCTTGAGGTTCTCGATCTTCTCCCTGTCAATATCAACGCAAATGACCTCATTACCCAAGTCAGCGAAGACCGCCCCCGTCACAAGGCCAACATATCCTGCTCCAACTGCACAAATGTTCACTGATCCCTCCGGAAAGCTGTATCTTTAAGGCAGCCAGCCTACGCAAGCTGCTCTATCTGAACTTCTGACCTAATCATATACACATCCTCGTACTTACAAAGCTCAGTGCCGGGCGTGAGGGCACAGGCTGCGCCAGCTGCCACACCCAGCTTGAGACTCTCGCAGAAAGAAAGCCCCGTGTCCAGTCCCAAAACAAAGCCTGCAACAAGCGAGTCGCCAGCCCCAACCGGGCTGAGCGCCTCGACTTTGGGTGGCTTGGCGAAGAAGGACCCCTCCTCACAGACCAGAACCGCACCATCCGCCCCCATCGAGACCACCACACTCTCAACCCCCATCTCCCTCAACTTCGTCGCGGCCGTCTGAACCTGCTCAATGCCCTCGACATCAATACCTAAAAGCCGGCGGAGCTCGTGACTATTTGGCTTAATCATGAAAGGCTTGCCCTGAATACCTTTCTTCAACAGCTCCCCGTCCGCATCCAACACGGCCCGGAGGTTGCTCCCCTTGACGATGTTGATAATATCACGGTATGCGTCGGCTGGGACGCCAGGCGGTGCGCTGCCCGAAATGACAAAGAACCCTGACTTGTACTTGTACCCTTTGAGCTTCTCCAACAGCTGTTCGTATTCCACCTGCGTTGCGTAGGGACCAGCGGCATTAAGAGCCGTGATCGAGTTCGTCTCGATGTCCCTAACAATAACGTTCGTCCTCGTCTCGGAGCCTATGTGAACGAAGTCAGCGGGCACCCCCGCCTGCTTCAACCGACCCTCGAGCTCCGCCCCGCCGTATCCGCCCGCAAACCCGAACGCCACCGTGCTTCCGCCCAGCTCAATCACCACTCGCGATACGTCAATGCCCTTCCCCGCAGCGAATCGCTGCTCAGATATAACGCGATTGGCGTCATCGAACGCCAAGTTTCTCACACGCAGCGTCCTATCAAGCGCCGGGTTTAGTGTCAATGTGTATATCACTGCTAATACGCGTTCTTCTGGTTGAATGCCCTCGTGATCGTACGAAATAGTATCTTGAAGTCCATTGACAATGACCAATTCTCAATGTAGTAAAGATCGCTCTTGAGCCGCTTACGCATCGACGTGTCGCCCCGCCAGCCATTGACCTGCGCAAGCCCAGTCATCCCTGACTTCACTTTGTGTCTCAGCATGTAGTGCGGTATCGTGTTTCTGAACTCATCGACAAACGCCGGCTGCTCTGGCCTTGGCCCCACAATGCTCATGTCTCCCTTAAACACGTTGTAAAACTGAGGTATCTCATCGATACTGAACCGCCGCAGCACCGCCCCAAACCTCGTTACCCTGGGGTCATTCTTAGTCGTCCATTCTCGCCCGCTCTGGTCCGCTCCGTCAACCATCGTTCTGAACTTGAACATCGTGAACGACTTCCCATCCAGACCCATCCGCTCCTGTTTATAGAACACCGGGCCCTTCGAGGTGCACTTGATAACTATCGAGACCACAAGAAAAACCGGCGAAAGCAACACAAGCGCCACGGCCGAGAACGCAAGGTCCTCCAATCGCTTGAGCCTGTGCCTCCACCCTGATAGCGGAGTATAGGTCAGGTTGACGATGGGAATACCGTCGAGCTCCTCCACGTAGGAGCGAAGCATGATGTGCTGCAGAATATCCGGGGCGATCTTGATGTCTATCAACGTGTCCTTGAGGTCATGCAGCAGCTTGCTCAACGTCTTGTGCTGAGAAAAGGGAAGCGTGATCAGGACCTGATCGGCTCCCAAGTCAGCGGCAATGCGACTCGTGTCCTGAATGCGGCCAACTACCTTCACATCGTCCCCGACTCTCTCCCCGATCCTTTTGGAATTGTCCACGGCACCGACTATTTTTAGGCCGACATAGGGATTCTCCTCTATCTTGCGAATCACGTTCTTGGCAAGCTCTCCTGCGCCCACTATCAACAGGCGCCGTAAGTTGTAGCCGGCCTTTCTCAGGTGGGCGAGAACGCTCCGCAAAAGCATCCTGAAGGACGCAATGGCCACAATGTCAAGAAACATGAAGATCAGCAAAACACCTCTTGAGAAGAGGTAATCTCTGTACATGTAACCCAAGCCCATCAAGATGACCACTGACAGAATAACCACATAAATTATCTTGAAGAACTCATCGACCCTGGGCTTCAGCCTCCTCGGCCTATATAGACCTGCTATGCTGAACGTAGCTACCCATAGCACTGCGATCGCGCTCAGCACAAGAGGGCTAATGTAGAGCCTTATGTCCGGTATCCCCGCTGGCGCTTCAAATATCGTGTAGAACCGGATATAGTACGACGCTATGAATGCGCCTATGGTCGCCACGACATCGCAAGTAGCGAACAGAAAAAGGACTGCTCGGTGATGTTCCTTCAACATAACAATTGCCTACTCCATCCACACGCAAATCGGCACGCTATTCTCGTTTTGCCCAAATATGCTAAGGGCTGCCCTTGGGTATGTCAAACGATCGGTCCAAACCCGAGAGTCGAAACTGCCAACTCACTGGCTTTAGGCCGGGGGCAGCCTCACGAAGCCCTGCATGACGCATACGTTCCCCTCACTCGCCCCCCGACGCCGTGGACAGAGACTATCCGTCCCCGCATTTCCGTCATAATCCCCACCTTCAACCGCCTGACAAAGCTCAAGAACGCACTAGCATCTCTAAGGCGTCAGACGTGCCCCCCCGATTCGTTCGACATAATAGTAGTTGACGATGGTTCAACAGACGAAACGCTGAAATGGTTGAGAAAAGCTGCCGGAGAACTGGGCAGTCTGCATGTTCTCAGCCAAAAGCACGCTGGCCCTGCCGCCGCCCGAAACCTAGCTACCAGCGAGGCTCGCGGAGAGATACTGCTGTTCATGGGCGACGATGTGATCGCGTCAGAACGTCTCTTGGAGATACACCTGAAAACATACGAGACAATGGGGCCCAACATCGCAGTCCAGGGCGGTGTTCGTCTTGCCTCATCCGTCCCAATGACTCGGTTTGTTCGCTACTTGGACAAAAGGAGCGCAGCGCAGTTCCAACTGGGCAATGCCAGGCCCGGCGACGTCCTCCCGTTCTTCAGCTTCTACACCTGCAACTGCTCCGTTCCACGTGAATTGGTCGAGGCGTGCGGGGGATTTCCGCAAGACGTGGTCTATTACGACGACACATTTTTGGGCTGGATGCTGGAGAGAAAGGGCATTCCGATCATATATGAGCCACTGGCCGAGGTGCAACACGATCACGCTCAGACGCTCGATGAGTTCCTTCTGCGACAGCGGCAGGCCGGCAAGGACGCCGCGATTCTTGCGGCACGGCACAGCGAGCTCCGCAAACCGCTGCGGGTTGATCAGGCGGCCCTGTTCGAGGGGAACGTTTGGGAGATAGCCAAGAAGGTGGTGAAGATGCTTCTCTTCAACCGTTGGACAGTTCGCATCCTGAAGAAGATGTCAGAATCCCGCGTTCTGCCGTTCACGGTCTCGAGCATCATATTCTCAGGGCTGATCGGCTATGAGCACAGGGCGGCGGCACGGCGGCAAAAGCCGCGAGCGTGAGTCCCGGTTCGGGCCTAGTCAACACGAGGGACTTCGACTTGGTCGGCCGCCTCTTAGGGGGCATCAACCGTGAGGCCGTAATGGTCAACAGAAATGAGAGGAAGAACATCACTACCACAACAAACAACACAACCAAAAACGCTCTCCATTTTCTCACTGGCCTCTCCTCAGATTCGCCTTCTGGATGCCGGGGGCATTAAACACAAGATAAGCCCTAGTGCACCGCTAGCGCCGCATTGGTACGCATCTACGAGAAGGTAAGCGTTAGCTTCTGCCCCTTCTTCTCGCCAAGCACCTCGCTTGCGCTCTTGCGCTTGATCGAGAGCTCGAGCTGAGAGGTGCTGCCGAACAGAAGCGATGGCTTGCCCGGTTCGCATTCAGCATAGAAACGTTTGAGCTCGGACAAAACAACGTCGCCGATCTCAAGCTGGAACTTGTGCTCGGGGGCATCCTCCAGCATCCGCTCGAACGTGTCCCGAGTGACGTTCGTGATGAGGTTGCCGAACGAATCGATGTGGATGACTTCCCCCTCGAGTTTCCCATCTTCGCTAACAACAGGGGTGGGCAGCTTGAGGTCAACGTAGTCATCGATCTTCTCGCCGAAGTTCTCTATCTCTATACCCTTGCTCAGCCAGGCTGCGATCGGTGCGAAAATGTCCCTCCCATGGAAGGTTGAGGACAGCGGCCTGAGATAATAGTGCTCGGCGTCGATGGCAAAGACGCTTATGTCCTCAGGGTCCTGAAACAGACCCGACAGCACACCGTTGTCAGGCGCGATGAAGTGATGGCCATTGATCGAGGCGACAAGCGGCCTTCGCTCGCTCCCGACGGTGGGGTCAACGACGACAACGTGAATGGTCCAACCGGGGAAATAGTGATAAGTGTTGGCGATGATGAAACAGGCGCCCAGTATGTCGTGCCGCCTTATCTCATGCGTGATATCGACGATATTCACCTCAGGATTTACGTTCAGCATTACTGCTTTCATCGAGGCAACGTAATTGTCTCGTGTGCCAAAATCTGTCGTGAGCGTGATGATAGGATTCTTCATTACCAAGGTCTCCCAGGTCTTAACGCGGAGTCAGCCCAAAAAACCGCTCATCTCCGCCAAAAAATCTTCAGAAGCAACGTTAGGATGATGCTTATTAATATACTTGAGGCGATGGGTATGTAAAGAGCAAAGTTCTTGCGCCTGATCAGAATGTCCCCCGGTAGGTGGCCGATCCCCAGCCTCGGGACCACCGATACGATCACCCCAAGCAGAACAATCGCAACGCCCAGAATTATCAGAAGCCTTCCCATCATTACCTCACATATCCCAATGTC
>QMNL01000085.1 GCA_003647755.1 Candidatus Coatesiibacteriota bacterium | reverse complement strand
GTGGGATGAACACGCTTTGCCGGTGCGCAGAGGCTATGAGTTCGGCAGGCATCGGTCTGTAAGTTACACCCGTTGGGTGACTTTGGAGTGCGGCGGCTTGACGCCGCTTTTTCTCGTCGCGGCCTGACGCGACATCGATCCTATTTCAATCATCGCTAGAGCAATCGCCTTTCGGAAAGTGATGAAACTGTCTATTGGAGCGCGGTGTCAAGCCACCGCAAATGAAAGCGGCGTCGAGCCGCCGCACTCCAAAGGGCTAGAACCATCTGCGTCAATCTGGTTATCGGGGCGGCCTCGCCGTTGACATGACCGAGGCTGCTCTGCACACTGTATCATGCGCGAGCGCGGGAGCGCGTAGTTTCGAGATAAAGTAGGAGCCTGAATGTGGCTGAATACGTCGTCATAGCGAGAAAGTATCGGCCAGCGACATTTGAGCAGTTGGTCGGGCAGGAGCACATTGCAAGGACGCTCCAGAACGCAATAAAGCAGGGCAAGGTCCCGCACGCTCTGCTGTTCTCTGGCCCGCGAGGTGTCGGGAAGACCACAACGGCGAGGATATTCGCCAAGGCGCTCAACTGCGTGAAAGGTCCGACGCCGACTCCATGCTGCAAGTGCGCACCATGCCTGGAGATACCGGAGGGAAATTGCATCGACGTGATCGAGATCGATGGCGCCTCAAATAACAGCGTGGACGACATTCGGCTTCTCCGCGAGAATGCGAGATATGCGCCAAGTCGGGACCGTTACAAGATATACATAATTGACGAGGTGCACATGTTGACAACGCAGGCGTTCAATGCGCTACTCAAGACGCTTGAGGAGCCGCCTGCGCACGTCAAGTTCGTCTTTGCGACCACGGCGCCTGAGCGCATCCCGGCCACCATTCTCTCCCGGTGCCAGCGGTACATCTTCCGCCGGATCAGCCGTTCGGAGGCCGTGGCCAACCTCAAAAAAATCGCTGAGGCCGAGGGAATAGAGGTTGATGACGAGGCGCTGGCGTTCATAGCCGACAAGTCCAGCGGTTCCCTCAGGGATGCGCAGAGCATACTCGACCAGGCTCGCTCGATCGCGGCCGGCAGGCTGACGCTGAAGGACGTCTCGAGGTTGCTCAGCGTTACGGACACAGCGTTCCTCGCCGATTTTGTCGATGCCCTCATCGACAGCGATCCCGCCGGCGTCATACGGGGCGTGGAGAATCTCTTTGATCAGGGGGTCAATTTCAGGAGTTTCTTCGCCGAGCTCGTGGCTTATTTTCACAAGATGCTTGTCTCACTTTCGATCCCTAAAGGTGAACGGTTGACTTTT
Source organism: Candidatus Coatesiibacteriota bacterium (assembly GCA_003647755.1). GTDB lineage: Bacteria > B130-G9 > B130-G9 > B130-G9 > B130-G9 > B130-G9. Next base: position 5,593 of record QMNL01000085.1, on the reverse strand, counting down.
CTCGAGCTCGGTGCAGAGGAGTCACAACGGCTCATCGAGCAGGCGGACAGGGCCGGCAAGAACAAGCTTTTCACATACCTGGATAAGCTGCTCTCAATCGAGAGCGAGGTAACGAAGTCTGCGATACCCAGGGTGGCTTTTGAGGTCGCCGCGCTTGGGCTGTGCCATCTAGCGGACGTCGCCTCGGTTGAGACGCTACTCGCCAAGCTCAGCGAGGTGCAGAAGTCGGCTGGCGGGTCTGGGCAGGGCCTTCTTGAGCCGGTCAGGAGCCCCTCCCCTAAGCGTGCAAGTTTCCTGGGCAACTCTCAAACGGGAGAGAAACCCACCAAGATGCCAACGCCCCGGAGTGCGAGCCAGTCCACCTCGAGACCGCATGCGCCTGTTGCGCAGGGCGAGGATAGGCGTTTCGTGCCGCCAGAACACCGTGAATCCGCTCAACGGCCTGTCCGAACGGCTCCGAAGCCCGCCTCGAACGCAAAGTCCTCGCCGAAGCCAGAGAACGAGGCCCTCTACAACGCCTCGAATATCCCGATCGTCCAGGAGGCCTTACGGCTCTTTGACGGCGTAATCGAGGACATCAAACGCAGCCCAGAGAAGCCGAAGCCGCCCGGCACGTAGTTGTTTCACCAGAGGGACACAGGGGAGAAAGGCAAAAAACACGGAAGTAGCTTAACTTTACGCCACATCCTGCGGTTTCTATCGGTGTCTCGATTCCCGCCTGCTCTGTGCCTCTGCGTCTCTGTGGTGTGAACCTGAACGCCGAGCGCACCTACATGTAGGCGTCGTACCAGAGTGCGAAGTTGAGGAGGCCCCAGAGCGGGCGGCCGTTGTTGCGACGATTCGAGACATGCTCCTCAATCATTCTGTCCACGAACTTCCAGTCGAAAAGGTCCGCGTCGCGGAGCTTCTGCGTCCGGAAGGCGTCCTGCATGAAGTCGTAGAGCTCTCGCTTGAGCCACTTGCCGAGTGGCATGTCGAAGCCGACCTTTTTCTTCTTGGTGATGGGGTTGGGCAACATGCCCCGCATCGCATCGCGCAGGATGTGCTTGGTCCTGAGCCCCTTGAGCTTCATCTCGGGAGGAATGGTCGAGGCGAAATCCAGTAGGTCTGGGTCGGTCATGGGAACGCGGGTCTCGAGCGAGTGCGCCATGCTCATCCTGTCGTTCTTGACGAAGAGGTCGTCAGGCAAAAACACCTTGCTGTCTATGTAAAGGAGCCTGTTGAGTGCGTCTTTCGCGTTACACTTCTCGAACAGATCGGCAAAAATGCGCACCGAGGGCAGGACTCTCATCTGCTCGCGAAGCGCGGCGGAGTAGAGACGGCTTTTCTCTGCTTCAGTCAGCACAACTCGCCAGAAGAGATGGGCCTCGGGCACTGGCAGTCCGATGCCGCGAATGAAGCGCTTCGCTCTAAAATCGAAGCTTACCTTCTTGTCGGAGACGGGGATTAGATCGACGAGCGGCCTTGCGACGCCGTCTCTCAAGAAAGCTGGCATCCAACGCAGCCATGATGCGAGGCGGTAGGCGGCGTGGGTGTCGTAGCCAGCGAACGCCTCGTCGCCCCCCTCGCCTGAGAGGGCCACGGTGATGTGCTCGCCCGCCATCTTGCAGAGATGCCAGGTTGGGATGGCGGCCCCGTCGGCGAACGGCTCGTCAAAGCACCTGATCTGCGACTCGAGGACTTCGAGCACGTGCCTCGCCGTCAAGACCATCTCGTGGTGCTCTGTTCCGAAGCGCCTGGCGATCATCCTCGCGTATCGCCGCTCGTCGAACGACCGCTCTTTGAAGCCGATTGAGAACGTCTTGACGCGCTGCGAGGAATGCCTCGCCACGTAAGCTGCTATCGCGCTTGAGTCCATGCCGCCCGAGAGCAGCACGCCGACAGGGACCTCGCTCATCAGGCGTTTCCGAACCGATTCTGAGAGCAGATCGCGAAGTCGCTCCTCGTAGTAATAGATCGGCCTCGGTCTCACATCGGGATTGTAGGATAGGTCCCAATAGCGAATGGTTCGCATAGCCCCTCGCTCGAACACAGCTGTGCAGCCCTGTTGAACCTCTCGCACCCCCTTGAAAATGGTCTGCTCGCCAGGGACGTAGTCAAAAGTGAAGTAATCGTGCATGGCCTGCAGATCAAGCTCCCGCGGAATGCTCGGGTCGCAGATAATCGATTTTATCTCGGAAGCGAAGACGACACGGTCTCTCAACTGCATGTAGAAAAGTGGCTTGATGCCCATGCGGTCTCGGCACAGAACCAGTCGCTCACGCTTCTGGTCCCAGATCGCGAACGCAAACATGCCGTTCATGAGCTTTGCGAGCGAGAGCCCCTCCTGCTCGTAGAGGTGCAGGATGACCTCCACGTCCGTGTCGGTGGCGAACTTGTGGCCGTGAACCACTAGATCGTTTTTCAGAGTCTTGTAGTTGTATATCTCACCGTTGGCTACAAGTGCGCAGCTTTGGTCCTCGTTAAGGATGGGCTGACTGCCGTTGGCGACGCCGATGATACTCAGCCTCCTTGCGCCGAGGCCCACCTCGCCGGAAGGGTTGACCCAAACGCCTCGCTCATCCGGCCCGCGGTGCCGCATCAGGTCGGTCATTTCGCCAATGAGCGTGAGGTCAACCTTGTGCCCGGGCTCCCTGACGATTCCGCAAATACCACACACGGGACGTGCTACTTCCTGCGCCTCTCAAGGAACAGTATCAGCTCGGCTAAGAACCCCATCCCCCATATCTGAAGCGCGGAGAGGATCAGCAGAATGGGCGTTCCGGACAGCCGATCGTATATCAGGTAGTCAGTAGTGAGCTTGCCTGAGCCCAACAGGAACAGCACCAACCCTACCGGGAAGAAGAACTTCAGCGGATTGAAGAACATTATGGTTCTTATGATAAGCAGCAAAAACGAGAAGGCATCGCTGGGGACTATCTTGGACTTGCCAGCCCGCTTGTGGTAGTCGATGGGTATGTACTCCACCGGCCTGCCATCCCCAATCATCAGGAGCGTTATGGTCGAGGTGAACGAGAACCTGTCCGGCAGGACCAGCAGATAAGGCAGCACAACATCCTTTCTGAAGGCTCGCAGCCCAGAGTTGAGATCAGGAATCTTCACACCTGAGAGAAAGCTCGCCAGCTTCGTCAAAAGCCACTTTGCCGGCCTTCTCATGAGCGGCACACAGACCCCCGCACGCACCCTCGCCCCGACGACCATGTCGGCAGAGGCAAGCGCACGGACCAACCTGGGAATCGCCTCGGCCGGATACGTGCCGTCACCATCGATTATTGTGATGATCTCCCCATTAGCCGCCTTGATCCCCGTCTTCAGGGCTGCACCGTAGCCTCTCGGCGAGCTGTGCGAGATGACGCTCGCCCCGGCCGCCGCCGCCAACTTAGCGCTGTCATCGGCAGAGCCGTCATCGACCGCTACAATCTCGTAACCTCCCTCGTAGGTATCAAGCGCCGACTTGACAGAATCAATGACCGACCCAATTGAACCTGCCTCGTCCTGGATCGGGATGACAACGGAAAGTCTCGGCGGTCTATTATCAGCAACCACCAGCTTCTTCCAGTCTGAAACTCAGCATGCCCCGTCTAGCCCAGGCTCTCTGTGATTGGGTTATTCTATATCCCCGAAGGCGCTGCCTGATACAGTTCATCCGGAGCCCACCTGCCCAAAAGCATTTAGATCATTGTGCACGCTCTCAAGATGCCCGAACGCCTCGCTCTCGACCTCCTGAAGCGACCTTATGCGCTGGATAACCTTTCTCCAAGAATCCCTATCGGCCATCGTCTCCTCCGTGAAATCTGTCGTAAGCAGCGTCCTAAACGACTCCGAGAAGCGCCTTCTGGCTCTCCCCACGTCAGGCCCAAGCTCCCGGCCAAGCTCGGTCTCAACCCACCTGAGAAAACGCTCCAAGGAGATGCGCGAGTCTATTAGCGTGCTCCGCAACTTCTGATGCGCAGCGAGGTCTTTTGGGGAAGTTCTCTCCATGAGAAGCTCAGCCCACGCGCTCAAAGCAAGCGGCCCAGTAAGCGGCCCGCTGCCCGTATCATCGCAGATGCCACGTCCGATCTCCAGACCAACCTCGAGCGCCTTGGCTATCATCTCTAATCGCGGGGAAACGCTCTTTTTTTGACCGATCAGTATGATCTTGGAGGGCCACAACTCATTGCTGTCATAGGGCTGAATGTGGCCAATCAGCCCGCTTGATGATGTCTTGTTGTGGATACTCCTACACAAAAGCCGACCCTCCGAGAACCCCGCTATTATGTCCCACTGAGGCCCCTCAAAACACGTGAAACCAAGACACGGCCTTCCCGCCTCGAGGCTCTCCACAACCTCTCTGCCGAATGCCCCATAAAAGTGCGACTCGGGATCGTGCTGAAGCAACGCCTCGTCCGTATCCATAAGCCTCAGCTCCAGGCCCACAGCGTCCGACACAACGTGCACCCATCGCTCTCGCATCGCCTCGCACCATTTGGCTGCAATAGGCTCCTTAGGGTTGACGTAGAAGAGGAAGCCCGCCCCGGACACTCCCATCAAGTAATCGTAGTCAACGCTCTGCCCAAGATATTCTAGAACCGCCTGCATCGCCAGAACAAGTGTGCAACGGCCCCGGTCGACAGAGATCATCGGCACCCGCTCCAGCACCACCGATCGCCCCTCAGATTTCAATCGCACCCCCCATTATCCCTTGAAACTGGGGCAGAGCTCGGCAACGGGGCAGAGAGCACACTTCGGGTTTCGTGCACTGCAAATATCGCGCCCAAAGTCGGAGAAGATATGCGCAAGGTGCGACCACCTCTTCTCAGGCAGGATTTTCATCAGCGCCTGCTCTGTTTGGCCAGGGTCCTCCGCTTCACTCGATATGCCCAGCCGCCTACAGATGCGCAACACATGGGTATCGACAACAATCGCAGGTTGGCCGAAGGCATTTGAAAGCACCAAGTTGGCTGTCTTTCGGCCTACTCCCTTGAGCGCGGTGAGCGCATTTACATCGGCAGGCACCTCGCCGCCATGTTCCGCCACCAGGGCCTCGCACGCAGCCTTGATGCTTCTGGCCTTGCGCCTGAACATGGGCAAGCCCCCCAGCTGCGCCTCGAGCGTCTCGACATTGGCGTCCGCATAGTCTTTTGCAGTCCTATACTTCGCAAACAGCGACTTTGTCGTCCTGTTGACAACGTCATCCCTGCACCTGGCGGCCAGTATGGAGGCCACCAGAAGGTCCAACGCAGTGCTGAAATCAAGCCTCAGCCTCGCGTCAGGATATCGCGACTCAAGGATTGAGTAGACCTCCGCAAGCCGCTCGGCCTTCGCTTTGCTGCTCTCGCCCATTAATCCCCGGCAGTTAAAGTCCCATTGAGCACACTATCCGATGCCTCAAAAGCTTGGATTGGGCAACCAAAAAGTCAAGTATGCCTTCAGGAGGAGTTTCCCCAATCGTGCCCGGGCGTGCTCAACTGAAGGCGTCCTTCGTGCATCCCCGTAAGGGGATGAACGTGAGTAGCCGTAGGTGCAACCTACGGATCAACGCCAAAGGAGAAAAGGAAAACAGCCCTGAAAGGGCTGAACATAGTCCTATGGAGGGGGTGTTCGACCCCTT
>QMNL01000084.1 GCA_003647755.1 Candidatus Coatesiibacteriota bacterium | reverse complement strand
CCGAAGTCGCCGACGGCCCATTCTCGGTGATACTCAATCAGGTGGCCAACGGCGTCGCGGTCAGAATGGCGGTTCTTTTGTTACTGCTTGGCGGAAGGAGCATTTATGAAGTTAGTGATTAGGGGCGGCAGGATTATCTCCCCGGGCGATAAGGTCGATTACGTAGGAAGCATCCTTGTCGAGGACGGGCAGATCAGGAGAATCTCAAGGGGGCTCATCCCACTTAGAGACGCTCTGCTCATCCGCCCGGGCAAGAAACACCCGAAATCATTCAAGAAGAGCGACAAGATTGTCATTGACGCCGAGGGACTCATCGTAACTCCGGGCCTTATCGATATGCATGTCCACTTCCGTGAGCCGGGTCGCGAGGATGCCGAGACAATCAAGACAGGCATGATGGCGGCAGCCGCGGGCGGCTTCACGTCTGTCATAACTATGCCCAACACCTTCCCCGCCAATGACACCCAATCAACGACGCTGTTCATCCTTCAGCAAGCTGCCAAGCTCGGACTTGTCCACATCTTCCCGGCCGGCGCGATTACCCGCGGCAGAAAGGGAGAATCGTTGGCGGAAATTGGCGAAATGGCCGAGGCGGGCATTGTGGCCGTGACAGATGACGGGGACTGCGTCGCAGACAGCATGATCATGCGCCGTGCGCTGGAGTATGCCAGCGATTTCGGAGTTCGAGTGCTCTCGCACAGCGAGGACACCACGCTGTCTGCTGGCGGCGTCATGCACGAGGGCTTTGTGTCAACCAGGCTCGGACTCCCTCCGATACCGCCTCAGGCGGAGACGAATATGGTCTATCGAGACATCTCGCTGTCGGCACTGACCGGCGTCCCAGTGCACATTATGCACGTTTCAACGAAGGAATCAGTTGAGCTGATTAGACGCGCCAAAAAGGCCGGAATACTGGTCACCGGCGAGGCAACGCCCCATCACCTCACCCTCACAGACGAGGCGGTGCAGAAGTCCGATTACGACACTAGCACGAAGGTCAATCCCCCGTTAAGAACGCAAGAGGATGTAGATGCACTCATAGAGGGCCTTTTGGACGGCACGATAGACGCCATTGCGACCGACCATGCGCCTCACACGACGACCGACAAGGAGCAGGATTACGTCACGGCGCCATTCGGCATAATTGGTCTGGAGAGCGCCATACCTGTTTGCCTGGACCGGCTTGTCGGCACGAAACGCGTCCCGCTCGACCTGCTCATCCAAAAGCTAACAGCTGGCCCGGCCGACGTGATTGGCCTGAAAAAGGGTAGGTTAACGAAGGGGTCTGAGGCCGATATTACTATTATCGATACTGGGAAAAAAGTGACTATCGACCCTGGCAAGTTCTACTCAAAGGGGCGCAACTGCCCATTCGCTGGATGGTCGCTCCGGGGTGCGCCGGTCTGCACGATAACCTCCGGCCAAATCAGGATGATAGACGGCAGAGTTGTCTGAGGAGAGCACCCAGGGCATTCTTGCGGGCGAATGCACTGTGCACCGCATCAGACCTCGCGGCAGATTCAGCAGGCTGATGCTTAGGATGCCGTCCGGTTTCCCTGAGCCGATACCAGGCCAGTTCATCCTTGTCTCTTGCCAGCCCAGCTTGGATGATCTCCTCCCGTCGCCCGAACGCCTGCACGGCAGTCATCTCGCACGTTTTCTGGTGGAGCCGGTTGGCGACAGGACAATGCTGCCTCGACCGTTGAGCATTTTCGACTACGCTCGCCAGTCCAAGAACGAACCTGCTCTTGTGACGCTCTTGTTCAAGATCGTCGGACGTGGCACCCTGGGCTTGTCGATGGTTCGGCCGGGCGACCGTTTGCGGTTCCTGGGGCCGCTGGGGAACGGCTTTGAGACCGATGGCTGGGGACGAACGCTGCTCGTCGCAGGCGGCATTGGCCTGGCGGGCATCAACTTCCTTGCCAGAACGCTCAGCAAGAGCTCTCAACCTCCGCTTACTATACTCGGCGTGGACGACCGCGGGCAAAGCCCGGTGCGGCTCTCGTTGACCGAGGTCCCTCCGGTGTATCACTGGGCGCTCCCCAAGACCACGGAACCCCTTAGGCTCGTCATCTCGCGGCTATTCGACAACTTCATGCCATCGATCGTTACCTCGCTGTATCCGGGCGATCAGGGTGCCTTCTGCGGAACCGCAACCGACCTAGTCGAGCGACTCTTCGAGGCGAACCCGACGTATCCTCCCGAGACAACCCTCGTTGGCTGCGGACCCCGCCCGATGCTCGAGGCGCTTACTACCATCGCAAGGCACCACCACGTCCGACGCTTTCTTGTGCTTCTTGAGGAGCGGATGGCATGTGGCGTTGGGACCTGCCTGGGATGTGCGGTCAAGGTTCGCGAGGGGGCGCTTCCGTTCGAGGGTGATGCCGCCCAGAAGGGCCCCACCACGTTCAAGAGGGTCTGCACCGATGGACCCGTCTTCAACGGCTATCGAATCGTTTGGGAACATGAAGGTGAGGTCGAGAATGGTTGATCTGGCTCAGCTCGATCGAATAACTCCTCTCAAATGGCGCCTGCCCAAAAGCTACAGACCTTATATGAGGGTTGACGGCATCATCTTCGCCAGCGAGCGCTTGCTGGAGGGACGCGCAGGGGGAACAGACCCGCTCGACCAAGTGGCAAACGCTGCCTCTCTGCCGGGGATAGTTGGCGCATCCTTGGCGATGCCGGACATTCACTACGGCTACGGCCTGCCTATTGGCGGGGTCGTGGCGACGCTAGAGAGTGCGGGCGTTGTTACCCCGGGCGGGGTCGGCTACGACATCAACTGCGGCGTGCGTCTCCTCGCTAGCGCACTCACGGTATCGGACGTGCGGCCCCACTTGCAGAAAATAGCCAACGCATTGTTTGAGCGCATCCCCTGCGGGGTTGGCTGCCGAGGCAAGATCAAGCTCTCGCCAACGAAGCTGGCTGACGTCCTTCGCAACGGGTCTGGCTGGGCCGTTGCCCAGGGTTACGGCGCCGTGTCTGACCTCGAGCGGACCGAGGCAGGCGGACGGCTGGAGAACGCCAATCCTGATGTCATAAGCAAGAAAGCCTATCAGCGAGGGCTTGAGCAGATTGGCACTCTGGGCGCAGGTAACCATTTCGTCGAGGTGCAGTTCGTCGAGGAGATATTCGATCAGGCCGCGGCCGAGGCGTTTGGCCTCTTCAAAGACCAGGTTACGGTGATGCTTCATTCGGGCTCACGCGGCTTCGGGCACCAGGTCTGCACGGACGCCCTCGCCTCGCTGGCGAATGCGTTCCCCAAGTTCGGTATTGAGATTCCCGACCGGCAGCTCGTCTGCGCTCCCGCCGATTCGCCGGAGGGCAGACGATATATCGAGGCGATGAGCTGTGCGGCGAACTACGCATGGGCCAACCGGCAGTGCTTGGGCAGGTGGGCGATTGAGGCCATTGAGCATGCCTTGGGCATCGGCCCCTCGCAACACGGCCTGTCGCTGGTCTATGACGTGGCGCACAACATACTGAAGCGCGAGAGTCACCAGATTGACGGCCGTCCAAGGAAGCTTATGGTCCACCGCAAGGGTGCCACACGGGCCTTCCCACCCGGCCACCCAGAGCTTCCTGAATCCTACCGCCATGTCGGGCAGCCCGTCATCATCCCCGGCGACATGGGCACGGCCTCCTACGTCCTTGTAGGGACTGACACAGCCATGCGAGAGACCTTCGGCAGCACCTGCCACGGAGCGGGGCGGGTCATGAGCAGGCACCAGGCGATCAAGAATGCCAGAGGCCGAGAGATCGACCGAGAGCTGGGAGAGCTGGGCATCATCGTTCGCTCCGCATCTCGTAGAACGCTCGCGGAGGAGATGCCCGCTGCCTACAAGGACATCGACGAGGTCGTCCGCGTAGTTCACGAGGCCGGCATCTCGCGCAAGGTCGCCAGATTGAGGCCACTCGCCGTCGTGAAGGGGTAGCGCACCTAAGGCTGAAGGGTGAAGGCGGAAGGATGAGGGCAGAAGTGGAAGACAGGAGATCTGATTAACACCGGTCATCGCGCTTGGGGTCCGTAGCCTTGCGAACGGATTCATCGGGCTGGGGCCGAACGTCGCTAGACCGCAGTGCCAGAAGCAGGAGCACGCAGGCCGCTGGAGCGAATCAGAGCGCCGACAGATGCTTCATTAGCTCCTCAGGGGCAACCGGCCACAGCTCGGTGGAACCAATGCCGGTGCAGACGACGAAATGGATTTTATTGCCGACTCGCTTCTTGTCGGCGTAGAGATGATCGATCAGATTCGGTATCATGGCCTTGTCGAGCCTTGTGGGGAGGCCGATGGCTCTCAGGAGTCGCTCCTGGCGCTGGACGTCCTCATCCGAGCATCTCCCGAGAGCCCGCGAGAGCTTCGCGGCGGCCACCACCCCTATGCTGACCGCCTCACCATGCAGAAAGACCCTGAAGCCTGTCGATGCCTCGAGCGCATGGGCTATCGTGTGGCCGTAGTTGAGGACGTGCCTCACGCCCTTATCGAACTCGTCCTGCGCAACGACCTCGGCCTTGAGCTCACAGCAACGGCTGACAGTGTGGAGAAGGGGTGCTTCGTGCAAGCGAAGCACCTTCTGGTAATTTCGCTCGAGAAACGAAAAGTACTTCTCATCTAGGGCCGCGGCGCACTTTACGACCTCAGCCATTCCTGCAAGTAGTTCCCGGGTGGGTAATGTCCTCAGGGTATCAATATCGATGACTACTAGATGAGGCTGGTAGAAGGTTCCAATGACGTTCTTCTCGCCGCCATGATGAATACCGGTCTTACCGCCAACGCTCGAATCAACGTGTGCGAGCAGCGAAGTCGGAACCGCAACATAGGGCACACCACGTTTGTATGTGGAGGCCACGAACGATGCTACGTCGCCAACAACCCCCCCACCCAGGCCAATTATTATGCCTCCGCGCGGGGTCTTGTGCTTTACGAGAAAGTCGTATATGCCAGACACGGTCTGGAGTCGTTTGGAGGCCTCGCCCGGCTCGATGGTGTAGATTAAGACCTTGAAGCCGGCGTCCGCGATTGTCATCTCGACACTCTCGGCGTAGATGCGGGCAACGTTCTCATCGGTGATGACAATGGCCGGTGCGTCGGGCGCGAAGCGCTCCCGCAGAAAATCTCCGATCTGCCCGATAGAGCCTGAAGCGAGCAGGATCGGGTAGGACCTGTTAGCCAGATTGACGTCGATGGTTTTCACAAACTACCTCGATACAGAAAATCGCTCATCGCAGCGCGGATGTCGGAGCGGAAGTATCACAAGTATCACGACGAATCTCGCCACAACCGCACCAGCCTAAACATCCACCATCACCAGCCTGATGTCCATCACGTTCGTCCCTGTCCGACCAGTTACAATCGTGTCACCAATGGCGTCAAGATACGAAAACGAGTCGTTTCGGGCAAGGTAATCGGTGATCTCCATCCCCTCGTAGGCCCCGCGTGCGGCCGTCCCTCCGTCCACGATTGCGCCCGCCGCGTCGCTCGACCCGTCGATGCCATCGGTTCCAGCGCTGAGCACCACGATGCCGTCTGTCCCACTCAGGTGAAGCGCAGCAGCAAGTGCGAACTCCTGGTTGCGCCCGCCGACGCCGTCCCCGGTGATGGTAACCGTCAACTCCCCTCCGGAGATGATGCAGCATGGGGGTCTGGCCGGATACCCACGCGCCTGGCATGACTGGGCTATGCCGACCATCACCTTTGCTACCTCCCGCGCCTCGCCAAAGACCCTCGAGCCGAGGTTGGCAGTTGCGTACCCCAGCGACTCCGCAGCCTCCTGGCAGGCCACAAGCGCAACATCGTTGTTGGAGACGATAACGTTATCACACCTCTCAAAGACTTTGTCTGGCATGTCCTCCGGCCCGGAGAACTTCCCCCGCGCCCCGTCCCTTAGTCGCTTCATGACTGACGCTGGCAGCCTTCTTGAGAGCCGGTAGCGGCGCACTATCTCGAGGCAATCGGCGAACGTCGTCGTGTCCCTTACAGTTGGCCCGGAGCCTACCGACTCGAGCCGGTCGCCGATGACATCAGAGATGATGAGCGATATGACCCGCGCGGGTCGCGCCGCCAGGAGGAACTGGCCGCCTTTGATCGCCGAGATGTGCTTCCTTATCGCGTTGATCTCATCTATCGTAGCGCCCGAGGCGAGGAGCTGTTTCGTCGTCTCAACCTTGTCGGCGAGCGTTATGCCGTCTGCTGGGAGCGGCAGCATGGATGAGGCGCCGCCCGAAAGCAGGAAGAAGACGAGGTCCCTCTCGCTGGCCCCCTCCGCAAGCTCAAGCATACGGCGCACCCCCTCGACTGCGGAATCGCTCGGCAGCGGATGCGTTGCCCCGAAGACCTCGATGCACTCAGGAATGTCAGGTCTTTCGCTTCCGAGCGGCACAGTGATTGCCCCAGCCGATATGGCATCCTCGCCAAGCGACTCAACCAGGGCCTCGGCCATAACTGCCCCTGCCTTGCCGCCTCCGACAAGAAAGAGCCGGTCGTGCTCGCTGAGGTTGACCCGGAGCTCGGCATCGAAAGCCGAGATCAAGACATCATCGCCCTTGCGCAACACCGCCCGTCTCACAGACTCAGCCCCGTCCACCGCGGCGAGTCCCGCCTCGAAAATCCTGAGGGCATCTGCCCTGAGCTTCCTCACAGTCCCCATCCCTCCCGCGTAGTCCCGCGGCCTTGCAGTTCACAGGCCAGCGTGAATAAATGTCGTTTACGAAACGTCCATTGCCACGTTCATATAATCTACCGATAGTGCCTCAACTTGCAACCGGGGACAGCGAGGATCAGCTCGACCAATTGAACGATAACCTCCCGGGTGCGGCCGCTTGACGCCGCTTTCTGGAGCCACATCTTATCACAAAAGCGTGTCTGGGCCGATATGGTTGTGCCCGGCAGCACCCCAATAATCAAGTTGACGCAGATGGTTGTAGCCCTTTGGAGTGCGGCGGCTTGACGCCGCCATTTCTCGT
>QMNL01000083.1 GCA_003647755.1 Candidatus Coatesiibacteriota bacterium | reverse complement strand
TCACCCTGTCAGCTGGTTGCTGAGCCGATCTCACAAACCACTCGGCCTCGACTCCGTTCGGGATGACAATGACCTTAGTGGGCGGAGCGTTGTCCGCAACCAACGCGTCCTTTAGCGCATTGGAGACCGCCACTATCCGCTTGGCCCTCCTGTAGCAAAAGCGCCTCGTCAGGATGTGAAACATCCTTTTCACCCGGCTGTGTATCTTTGGGTAAGCGTGGATCATCGCGACAGTCGGGACTCCGGTAATTAAAGACGCGATTGTGCAGAACTTGAGCGCCCAGAGCGAGTTGGCGTGAACAATGTCGATCTTCTCACGCCTGATAAGCGTGACGAGCTTCGCGATGGCAAGCAACATTGGCAGGACGAAACGGCACGTTCTCTTTAGGCGGTCTAGGTCTATCAGGTGTGCTTGAACACCATCATTCTTGAGCTCTTGATAGAGCATTCCCTCACGAGGCGCGACGACTATTGGACAGAAACGACTTGCATCAATGTGAGAGGTGATCTGGAGAGCAACGCGCTCGGCACCACCAATGTGGGGGAAATCAAGGACTATCAGGAGATTCTTGGATCTTGGTTTCAACTTGTCTGGGAGGGACCTTGGTAACGTCATCGGGAACGTGAATGGAAAAGGCACCACCGGCAATGGGGATGTTAGCTCTCACTGAACCGATAACTATCTTGATCATGAAATTGTCAATCGTGGAGCTGATATCGAGTTTGAAAGGACAATAGGTCTGCTCGACCTGTCGGTAGTCAGCGAACTGAACCTCAAGCAGCATCTGACCGGTTCGTGAGAAGACCTCTTGCCTGACAGGTAGGAAGGTCTTGAAATCGAGCAGAGTTCGTTGCCATGAGTGGCTGTGAGAAATGTCGCTGTAAAGCCAGATACCGTCTGCGGTCGCCTCCCAAAAGATCTCCTTGGATGGCAGTTTCTGGACGAAAAGATCAGCCAGGTTTGCATCCAGTACCGCGCTGATGCCATGCTTCTTAACAATTGCCAGATTTTTGAACCGCGACCTGGTGCCACGAATCAGTTCGTTGCGCGTTGGAAGATACAGCTGTATCTTGCGGGATTTCATAAGGAGATCGAACGCCGGAACCGTGCCGCCGGCATAGCCCTTCATCCTAAACCTGTTTGGGACATCGCAAACAGCCTCGCAGTGAAAGCACTTCGACAACGACAAGCGTTGATTCACGCGCGAGATGGACATAGTCAGACTCATAGTAAACGTCTTAATCGAGTCCCGCCTCTGATTGAATTGCTCAATCCTGTTTTCAAGCTCTTCTGCAGAAAAAGAAGGCTGCAAACCTTGCTCCTGATCGCGATGCACCACCACAGGCTTGACACACCCCGTTAAAAACAGAAGAGCGATCCCGACTGTGCAGCACATCGCTGTTCTGAAGATGCACCTCGTCCGTCCTGTGAATCTATACATTAGAAATAAGGTAATCCTTGACCTTTGCCATCGCTCGTGCCCGGTGGCTTATCTTGTTCTTGATGTCGAGGCCTAACTCGCCAAAAGTCCTGTCGTATCCCTGGGGGATGAAGATGGGGTCATAGCCAAACCCATGCTCGCCGGCCGCATCCAGAGCAATCCTGCCCTCGCACTCGCCGCGAAAGACGTGGACCTCACCATTTGCCTCGGCAATCGCAACGACCGAGACAAATCGTGCGGTTCGTTTATCTCTGGGCACGTTGCGCAGCCTCTGGAGCAGCGCCTCGTTTCTCTCATCTGGTGATGCGGAGGGTGAGACGAAGCGTGCGGACAACGGCCCAGGAGCGCCTCGCAAACAGTCAACCTCGAGGCCTGAGTCCTCCCCGAGGGAGAGATTGCCAGAGACTTCCGCCGCCCTACGTGCTTTGGCGACCGCGTTCGCCTCGTAATCGACCTCGCCCTCCACGCCCTCGAGCACTGCCTCAGCATTGGGCAGTATCGTCACCCGGACTGCTGCGCCGTTCAAGAACTTGGCCAGCTCCTTGACCTTGCCCTCGTTCGATGACGCCACCACGATAAGATCATTTTCTTTCACGTTCGTCTCCTTGCCCACAACACGTCCATCCCAGACCAGAATCTATTCGGTCGCAGCGTAGTTTTCAAATCATTGCTGTGGCTGTCCGAAAAAGCCTTGTCCGTGTAGCCACGCAATCGGCACTGGATCAGAAGTCAGTTGCGGCAGACTCATCCCATCTTTTGTTTGACAGCTCAAAAGTCTTGTGTCAGGTTGTTGACCCGTTTCTACACTAGAGGAGATATGAAATGACACAAATGAAAAAGACAGCTCTAAATGCTGTGGTGAAGGAGCTCGGCGGCAGAATGGTGGATTTTGCCGGGTGGGAGATGCCGGTGCAGTTCTCCGGCATAATCGACGAGCATAACACTGTTCGGACCGCGGCTGGCCTTTTTGACGTCAGCCACATGGGAGAGATCGAGTTTCGGGGCAAGGATGCGTTCAACGCTGTGCAGAGGCTCGTCTGTAACGACGTCAGCAAGATGTCGATTGGTCAGGCCATGTACGCGGGGTTGCTCTATCCTAACGGCACGTTCGTTGACGATCTTCTGGTTCACAAGATCGCCGATGATTACTACATGCTTTGCGTCAACGCCGGCAACTCCGACAAGGACTTCGCATGGGTCAAGGAGAACACGTCCGGAGACGTAGAGGTTACAAATGCAAGTCTGAAGACGGCGCAGCTTGCGCTTCAGGGTCCCAAGGCGAGGCGCATTCTGCAGAAGATAACGCCGGTTGACTTGGGCCAGATTCGGTATTACTGGTTCACTCACGGGAGCGTTGCCGGGGTTGACAACCTCCTTATCGCGGCTACTGGCTACACGGGAGAGCGAGGGTTCGAGATTTACATTCCGAACGAACATGCTGAACATGTTTTTCGTGAGATTATGAAGGCCGGTGAGGAGTTCGGCATCAAACCCACGGGTCTGGGCGCTCGCGATACGCTCCGGCTCGAGGCGGGGATGATGCTTTATGGCAACGACATCGACGACACGACGACGCCTCTGGAGGCGAATCTCAGCTGGATCGTGAAGATGGATGCGGGCGACTTCATCGGTCGTGAGGCGCTGCAGAAGCAGCTGGAGGAGGGGATCAGGCGACGGCTGGTTGGTTTCGAGATGCTGGAGCCTGGCATCCCGCGGCACGGATACGATATTTCCAAAGATGGCGTGAAGGTTGGCCATGTAACGAGTGGGACGAGGGCGCCTTTCCTGAAGAAGTCAATCGGCCTTGGTTACGTGCCGGTCGAGTTGACGGCGTTGGAGACTGAGTTGGATATTATGATACGGGGTCGTGCGGTCAGGGCGAAAGTGATATCGACTCCGTTTTACAAACGGCCCAGGAAAAAGAAGAAGGTAAGCCGAGCATAGGCCAGGATAATTTATCTGAAAGGAGTTCAAAACAATGATCCCAGAACATCTTAGATATGTTTCGACACACGAGTGGCTTGATCCCAAGACGGGGAAAGTAGGCATCACGGACCCTGCCCAGGAGCAGCTTGGCGACATGGTCTTCGTCGAGTTTCCCGAGGTTGGAAGCGAGTTTGCCAAGGGAGAGAGATTCGGCTCGGTCGAGTCGGTGAAGTCAGTCAGCGACTGTTATCTGCCCGTTTCTGGCAAGGTGGTCGCCATCAATGAGGACCTGCTGGAGGCGCCTGAGATTCTCAATCAGGACCCTTACGAGAAGGGCTGGCTGATCAAGATAGAGATCAAGAACCCAGCCGAGATCGACGAGCTGATGAGCGCGGCAGACTACGACAAGTTTGTCAAAGAGGAGGCAGGCGAGCATTGAGGCGCTACATTCCCAATACAGACGCTGACCGCGAGGCGATGGTCCGAGAGATCGGCGTCAAGGACGTGGGGGAGCTTTTCGCCGACATTCCAGTTGAGTCGCGGTTAAATCGGCGACTCAACCTGCCCGAGGCGGTGTCGGAGCCAGAGCTGATCTCCTTGATGAAAGAGCTCTCTGCCAGCTGCGCAAGCGCAGAGCAATACAGCTACTTTCTGGGGGCGGGCTGTTACAACCACTACATTCCCGGCATCATTGACCACATTCTCACTCGCTCGGAGTTCTATACGGCATACACGCCATACCAGCCCGAGATCAGCCAGGGCACGTTGCAGGCCATGTTCGAGTTTCAAACGCTAGTCTGTCAGCTGACCGGAATGGAGGCAGCCAACTCCTCGATGTATGACTGTGGGACAGCGCTCGCCGAGGCGGCGATAATGGCCACCCGCGTTCTTAGGAAGCGGGCAACGGTTGTCGTGTCAAGTAGCGTTCATCCCGAGTATCGAGCCATCTTGAAAGCCTACCTGGGCCGGCTCGGTCTCAAGGTGAAGGAGTTTGGCTTCAACGAATCCGGCAGGGCCGATGTTGCCTCTTTCGAGGACTCGCTTGACGATGACGTGGCTGCAGTCATAGTGCAGTCGCCGAACTTCTTCGGGGTGATAGAGGACCTTGCGGAGCTTTCGGATGCGACGAGCAGTGTCGGGGCACTTCTGATCGATGTAGTCTCAGACCCCATTTCGCTCGGTATTCTGAAGCCGCCTGGCGAGCTTGGGGCCGATATTGTGGTAGGCCAGGGCCAGAGCCTCGGCATCCCGATGTCTTTCGGCGGGCCGCACCTGGGGCTGTTTGCCTGCCGCGAGAAGTTCGTTAGGCAGATGCCCGGCAGGCTCGCTGGCCGCACAGCCGATCACAATGGGCGGCCAGGTTTCGTCATGACGCTTGCCACTCGCGAGCAGCACATCAGGCGTGGCCGCGCCACGTCCAACATCTGCACCAACCACCAGCTAATGGCGCTTGCCGCGGCCGTCTATATGACGACGATGGGAAAGGCCGGGATGCGAGATGTGGCCGAACTAAACCTTCTCAAGACGGATTATGCCAAAAATAGGCTCCTGGACATGGGCGCTCAGCTCGTCTTCTCAGGGCCTGTCTTCAACGAGTTCGTTGTGAAGACCGCGCGGCCAGTGAAAGCCGTCAACGAGTCACTTCGTGAGCAGGGGATCATCGGCGGGCTCGGCCTAGACCGTTTTTATGAGCAGTTTGACGACCGAACAATGCTCGCATGTTGCACGGAGGGCGTGTCCAGAGATGCGATTGACATATTTTGCGAGGAGGTGACGCGGCGATGACAGAAGCGAGATTCATGGAGGGCTTGGTGCAAGAGGAGGGTCTCATTTTCGAGCGCAGCCGCGAGGGGAAACGGGCCTTTTCGCTGCCAGAGCCTGATGTCCCCGTGCGGGGTCTTTCTGAGATCGTGCCGGGGGATCTGTTGCGGGAGGAGATCGAGGATTTCCCCGAGGTGTCCGAGGTCGATGTGGTGCGGCATTTCACGAGGCTGTCCACGTGGAACTACGGCATCGATACGGGTTATTACCCGCTGGGCTCGTGCACGATGAAGTACAACCCGAAGGTGAACGAGGACATGTCTCGCCTGCCGGGGTTCGCCCACTCGCACCCATATCAAGGTGATGAGCTGTCTCAGGGAGCGCTTAGGGTGATGTTCGAGCTGGCCGAGTTCCTCGCGGAGATCGGTGGAATGGCGAAGGTGAGCCTTGCGCCTGCTGCGGGCGCCCACGGTGAGCTCACTGGAACAGCCATCATTCGGGCATTCCACGCAAAAAACGGCAACCCGAGGTCAAAGATCATCGTGCCGGATTCGGCGCACGGCACGAACCCCGCGTCAACCTCCAGGTGTGGCTACGAGCCGATCGAGATCAGATCGAACGAGCACGGCTGCGCAGACGCGCACGCGGTCGCCGCCCTTATGACCGATGATGTTGCGGGCATAATGCTCACCAACCCTAACACGCTGGGGATATTCGAGGAGAACCTGAGGGAGATCGCCGAGATCGTCCACGCAAAGGGAGGCCTAGTCTATTGCGACGGGGCAAATCTCAATGCCGTGATGGGCATCGCCCGGTTCGGCGACATGGGAGTTGATGTGATGCACTTCAACCTGCACAAGACGTTCTCGACCCCACACGGAGGAGGCGGTCCCGGATGCGGACCAGTCGGCGTCGTCGAGAAGCTCGCCCCTTTCCTACCCCTCCCCACGATCGAGAGGGATCCGGATGGGTTCCACCTCAATTACAATTTGCCAGACTCGATCGGGCAAATAATCAGCTTCTACGGCAACTTCGGCGTCATGGTCAAGGCCTACTCCTGGATAAGATCACTGGGCCCGGAGGGGATCAAGGCTGTAACGGAGAATGCCGTTATAAACGCCAACTACATCCGGCAACGGCTCAAGAAACACTACCACCTTCCATACGACAGACTGTGCAAGCACGAGTGCGTCTTCTCCGACGCAAAGCAGCTTCCCAACGGCGTCAACACCATGGACATCGCAAAGCGGCTCATAGACTACGGGATGCACCCACCCACTAACTACTTCCCGCTGATCGTCCATGACGCCATCATGGTCGAGCCAACCGAGTCGGAGGATAAGGCCTCGATCGACCGGTTCATCGACGCAATGATCGCCATCGCTAACGAGGCGCAGACCACGCCCGATCTCGTCAAATCAGCACCACATAAGACGAAACTCTCGCGGCTGGACGAGGTTCAAGCTGCGCGACGGCCAGTCCTGCGCTGGAAGCCGGGAGAATAGCCTGGGGGTGCGGGTGAGTATCCGCCGCTTCCCATTCGCGACTCTCAGTGCCCGTTGGGGCCAAAGACCGCGACCGCCTTGGGCATCCTCATGGTTTGCCCCATAACACGGCCGAACTTCGCCTGAAGCTGCTTGAAATCCATTTTCAGGAAATCCAGCAGCTCGTCCTTGCCGAACCTGTCGAGGTATATGTCTATCTCGCGCTTCAGCCTCGCATCGAATTGTTTCTGTGACTTACCGTGTGCGAAATACTTGCCCGAAAACCTCCTGATGTCGCCGTCAAACTCTGGGCTGATGTGGTACAGCTCGTGAAAGATGGTCAACAATTTCGTCTCG
>QMNL01000082.1 GCA_003647755.1 Candidatus Coatesiibacteriota bacterium | reverse complement strand
GGGCAAGAACCATTTGCGTCAATGTGATTATTGGGTTGTGCAGCAGGGGTGTAGGACGGACCTTCCAGTCTGCCCGCATTCAACCGCAACTGACTGGGCGAGCCTGACCCAAGTGAACCCGACGTTGCCAGCCCGTCACGTCCCTTCACAACGTTATATCTGCATCTTGCTCATATCAGATCCAGAGCATCTTCTACAGACCGGGAAACCCTTATTCGCAGGCGGAAGAGGGCGCTACCCGCCACTCGTGATCGAGCGCGCTGCCTCGACTGTGTTCTCGAGCAGCATGCAAACCGTCATCGGGCCAACGCCGCCGGGCACGGGCGTGATGTAGGAGGCGATCTTTGAGACTGATGCAAAATCGACGTCGCCCACCAGGCGGCGGCCAGTCTTCGACTCTTTGGACGGCACCACGTTGGTCCCGGCGTCTATCACCACAACGCCGTCTGCGAAGTAGGTGGCGTCGAGCATCTGAGCTCGACCAATTGCGACCGCGACGATCTCTGCACGGCGGGTTATTTCCCCTAGATTGCGAGTCCTGGTATGCGCAACTGTAACCGTCGCGTTCCTCTTCCTGCTGGAAAGCATGACCGCAAGCGGCCTACCGACGAGCTCGCTTCTGCCGATCACGACTGCGTTCTTGCCCTCAGTAGTAATGCCATACTCATCGAGCAGCCTGATCATCCCCTTGGGCGTGCACGGGGCCAGACAGGGCTCGCCCCGGTACAAGAGGCCCTGGCTGAGCGTCGTAAGTCCGTCCACATCCTTTTCTGGGGCTATCCAATCGATTACCTCGTGCGCATCAAGATGCTCCGGAAGCGGCAGCTGGACGAGAATCCCGTGCACACTCTCGCTCCGGTTGAGCTCAACAATCGTCGCGTGCAGCTCATCCCTCGTTACCGTGGCTGCGAACTTGTGCAGCTCAAAATGAAGACCAATCTTGGTGGCTCGCTTCCGCTTCATACGCACGTAGGTGGCCGAGGCAGGGTGCTCACCGACGAGAACGGCAGCAAGGCCAGGTCGCACCCCGCGTTCCTCCCACAGCACCTCGACTTGCCCGGCAAGCTCCTGTTCGATTCTCGCAGCAGTTGCCTTTCCATCCAGTATCGCAGCCATGTCTTCCCCTTTCCTGCTTTCAATGAGAGCAATCGAGACGACTATAATGCGGGAAGCAGAGATTTGAAAGGGTTGCGTGAAAAAGATAATCTGGCGCACTTCTGCCGTGTTTCGCTGCCAGCAATGCTCAAGAACCTGTCGGGAATCTGGGGTTACAGCTCGCCACTCACAAACGCGCGGGTAGTATCGTTCCTTATCTCTGTGAATAGTTTTGGCAGCGGCCCTTCATCGACGACCTGACCGCTGACCAGCAATATCCCGCGGTCGCCGATCCTCTTGGCCTGCTCCACATCGTGCGTAACAAACAAGATGGCGATCTGCTCGCGCTCTTTTAACATTCTGACGTGCTTCTCTATCGTAAGAGTCGAGGTCGGGTCGAGCGAGGCAGTTGGCTCGTCCAGCAACAGAACCTCCGGCTGATTGGCCAGCACCCTGGCTATCGCGACCCGCTGCATCTCGCCCTCGGAGAGCTGATCCGTGTTGCGGTCCAAGAAACTTTCGGCAAGGCCGGCCAGGGTGATGGACCGCAAAACAAGCTCGCGTTCCTTGGGGGTAGCACGGCCCCGGTCAGGCCTTGAAAGCCTCGGCCCGTAGAGAACGTTCTCAAGCACCGTCCCAGGAAACAGAGCAGGAGTTTGCTGCACGAGGCCGATTCTCCGCCTCAGCGCCGTAACCTCGAGCTCCGAGATGTCCAACCCGTCGAGCCGGACCGTGCCGTCCGTGGGCACAAGCAATCGGTTCGCCAGCCTCAGCAAGGTGCTCTTGCCCGATCCGGACGGCCCCGCGATTATGAATATCTCCCCCACTTTCACGCTGAACGACACGTTTCTTATGATCGCTCTCTTCTCAGCAGGGGCCTTCCGGTTATTGTCGAGCGTGAGCCGAGCAAACGAAACTGAGCTGAAGCCAAGCCTCTCAGCCATAGAAGATCACCTGTTCAGCATGCGCCTCGACCGTCATTAGCATCAACCCGGAGGTCTTGTCACGGAACACGCTCCCCGTCACCGTCTTCGTCCAGCGTTGCCGGAATCAGACCTTACAGACCACATCTGGCCTGATGTCCTCGATCGTGCGGCAACCGGTTAGAATCATCGAGTTTTGGAGCTCTTTTCTAATGCTATTGATGTAAAACTCAACTCCCTCTATCCCGCCTCCCAACGCCGCAACCGCAATGGGCCTCCCAATTAACACCGCATCCGCTCCAAGCGCGAGACACTTGAGCACATCTGCGCCAGACCTTATACCACCGTCAACCAGCACCTTGACCTTGCCCTTGGCCACGGAAACGATATCCGGTAGCACGTGCAAGGCTCCGGGCATGTTGTCGAGAACACGCCCGCCGTGATTCGATACGACGATTGCCGCCGCACCAGCCTCAATAGCCGCCACAGCGTCCCAGACGGTCATGACGCCCTTTATCACGAACGGCAGGTCCGTCAGCTCGATGATCTCTCGCAGCTGGCCCACCGATTTAGTCTCGACAGGCTGCTGCATCAGGTCCATCGTCAAGAAGGCCGCGGCATCTACATCCATCCCGACCGCGAGACAGCCCACGCGGGCCGAGGCCTCGATGCGCTCCTTGATGGCCTCGAAATCGGCGCGTGGCTTGAATATCGGAACGCCGAAGCCTCCGCATTCAGCAATAGCGGACAGCCCCGCGTGGTACATCTTGGGCAGAGCACCGTCCCCAACAGTGCCTAACGAACCGGCCTTTTTGCACCCACTCGTAACGATCCTCGCATACTCCTCCTCGGGCAGCGCACCACCCAGATTCAGGTTCATACCTGTAATCGGAGCCGCCAGGACGGGACACGATAAACTTGCCCCAAACAGCTCGCAAGACGTGTCTGCCTCCTTGACATCGTGTATCGACCGGACGTTGATCTTGTACTGCTCGAGCGCCTCGATATTCGCCCTGAACGAGGCGCCGGTGCCGACGGCGCCCATGCCTGGAACCCCAGCAGGGCAGTCCTTGCCATCACACACATCACACACTCTGCAAACCAGGCCGAAGAGCTTCCTAGCATTGTCGTGGAGGATCTTGTGCGTGAGCTTGACCGGCTTTCCTATCTCGATAGTGATCATCTCACGGGCTTGGTCATTGAGGCGCACGGCCTCCTCTCGCGTGTCTGCGACGGTGATCACGTTCATCGGCTTGTCGAGGTTGCACGTAGGCTGATGGACGTAATCTCCGGGACGAATATGGACAACCACGTCTGCCACGCCCTTTACTTTTTGTGCAGCATCAATCCCTGTAATCCCTCTGACTTGGCCCGGCTCGCAAAACACGGCCCGCTCGACAGCAACCTTCTGGAACCTCGGCTCGGTCTCGGTCGGCGGCATGCCCATAGCTATCTCAAGCGCCGCCTTGATGCTGCTGATGCCTGTGGACAGCGGGAAGGTGTGGCTCGACATGAACCCGCCGGACAACCTCGAGGCAAGCTCGCCGATCATCGCTCCCTTTGACGTTACCTTTATGTCCCCCTTGGCAGCACCTATCGTCAGCCCAAGCGCATCTATTCCACGCTTCATCACGTCGCACGCATCATCTATCATCTCTTGAGGCAATGCACTCGGCATGGTGTGCCCGATCTCCACGAAGAACGGCTCAAAGCCTATCACCCTATCGGCTATCCCGGCGAATGTGATGTTGCCGTCCCATATCAGAGCGTCTATGGACAGCTCCGGCCCGTCCATGAACTCCTCGATAATCAACTCACCTGACGGCGAGGCCTCTTTTGCCCGATGGAACGCCTCGGGGATGTTCTCTTTGGAATCGATGCGCATGACGCCTCTTGCGCCCATGTTGTCGGACGGCTTCATAACGAGCGGCCAAGAGCCTAGCTCCGTTGCGGCCTGGAACGCATCCTGCAACGTCCACACACTTCTGAAGTTGGGAGAGGGGACGTTGAACTCCTGAAATCGGCGCCTCATCTTGATCTTGTTTGTCGATGCCTCGGCGTCCTCGAACTTGTTGCCGGGAAGGCCGAGCGCATTGGCAAAGGCAGCCACCGTTCTTGAGGCATCCGTCCCGACAGTAATAACGCCCTCGATCTTCCGGTGCGTCGCGTAGCTACGAGCGGCGCGAACTGTGCCATCTACGTCGCGTGTGCTGACCACAACGGGGATATCGGCATATTTCATCCCTATCGCGCGAGGGTTCATGTCTGTTACCATTGTGATTAGGCCCATCTGCTTGGCGATCTGAATCGCAGGCAGCTGAAGAATGCCAGCCCCGATTACCATTATTGTTTTAGGTGCCATTGTGCCCTCCCTATAAACTTATCTCAGAAAGTCGCCTTGCCGCCTCACGAACGCGCTCGGTAGGAAGGGTGAGTGAGAAACGGACATACCCCTCGCCGTGCGAGCCAAACGCGACGCCCGGCGCAACCAGTATCGCACACTCCGACAGCAGCTGCTCTGCGAACGCGCCCGAGCCTAACCCGCCCGGGACCGCAGCCCAAACGTAGAACGTCGCACGAGGCCGTTCGGCCTTGAGACCGGCTTTGGCAAGCGCCGGCAAGAGCATCTCCAGTCGCTCGCGATAAACGGCGCAACTTGCCCCCGGGAACTGCTCGCAATGCCTGATGGCCTCGGTTGCCGCCGCCTGAATCGGCAGAAACACTCCCGAATCGAGATTCCTCTTCACCTGGCCGAGAGCGGCGATCAGCTTCCTGTCGCCGGCCGCAAGCGCTATCCGCCAGCCGGCCATGTTGAACGTCTTGGAGAAAGAGAAGAACTCTATGAGGTTAGTCTTGTCCTCGCTGGCTGCCAGCAGGCACGGCTGTAGCCCTCCATCCAGCACCATGTCGATATACGCCGCATCATGGCACACCGCGATGTCGTTTGCCCTCGCGAAACCAACTACCTCGTTCAGAAAAGCCGGCGTCGCGGTGGCGCCGGTCGGGTTATTCGGGTAGTTCAAGAACATCAGGCTTGCGCTCTCGGCGATCCGCTGAGGAATAGCTGACAGGTCGGCCATGTAACCTCGTTCGGCAAGCAGGGGCATCGCGAATGGCTCCCCGCCGGCCAGAACCGCTGATGCGCGATAGACAGGATATCCAGGGTCAGGATACAAGACCACGTCGCCCGGATTCACCACAGCGAGACAAAGGTGCGCCAGACCCTCTTTGGAGCCGATCAGCGCCAGGGCCTCTGTGTCAGGATCGATGCTGACACCGTGCCGTCTGAGCAGCCACTCTGCCCACGCCCGACGAAACTCGCCCGTCCCAGAATATGGCGGATAGCGATGATACTCGCCCTGCCTCACCGCCTCGCATAACGCCTCGACCACCTCGTTCGGGCTCGGCAGATCGGGGTCGCCAACTCCCATATCAATCACATCGACGCCCGACTCCAGCGCCTCGGCCTTCTTCGCGTCAAGCCGAGCAAACAGGTAGGGCGGCAACAGGTTCAGGCGGCTGGACTTGCTTGGCAATGCGCACTCTCCACAAACTTGAGCAATAGAACTGAAACGAGCGGCAAAAAGCTAGCCGACAGACCTCGCAATGTCAAACCATAACTCCGAACCGCAGCAGTTCCTCAGGAGTGAGGCGTTATCTCGGTCTGCTGCCTCGCATTTCCACCAGGAGTCTCCCCGAAAAGTGCAGCTGACGTGTTGCGGTCTCGCACTGCAAACTACCAGGCGGACTAGCGGTGGCGGCAGGGCGGTGTCAAGCCACCGCAAATGAAAGCGGCGTCAAGCCGCCGCACTCCAAACTCACCCAACGGGTGTAACTTACGGACCGATGCCTGCCGAACACATAGCCTCTGCGCACCGGCAAAGCGTGTTCATCCCACCATCTGCCTTGCCATTAAATTATTGGTGTCCCAGCCTTGTTGACAGGGCGGGGCTGGCTCTATACGATTCTGGCTGCGCTTTGTATCAGAGTAGATTGATGAAGAGAAGAGATGTCTGAAACACAGAGTGAGCCTGTGAGCGAAGAGTCGGCCAAGTCGAAAAGCCGTCGGCAGGGCCGGTGGTTTTCCATACTTGTCGTTATCCTGCTGTGCCTGGCCGGCGCTTTTGCCGTGGGGATGCAGATAGCCAACCTGCCGTCCGTGCTGAAGTATCGGGCTGAGAAGGCTCTAGCGGCCGGCGATTTTGCGGCGGCAATGAAGCACTATATCCAGATTCGGCGCATCGAGCACACACGCAAGCCCTTCGAGCCGAAGATGCGTGAGATCGCGATCACGGGCATTGAGAAACACTATAAGCAGAGCAAGGAGCTCTTCAGCAAGGGAGAGATCCAGAATGCTTTAGCCGAATATAGTGCGGCAATGGCGCTCGCAAAGGATTACTTCTTCGTCTTCCCCTCAGAGGAGTTCGAGGCGCCAAAGGATGATAAGCTTCTGAAGCTCTTGGACACCATCAAGGATGACTCCTGCCTGATGGCGAAAGTCCACGCATTGAGAAGCGAGTGGCTCGAGGCGAAGGCTCGCATGCGGGAATGTGAGCAGTATGCGCAGGACAAGTCCTCGGCGCTCTTCTGGGAGACCTACGTCTATCTGGTCAAATGGGACTGGGCGCAGGCGACGGGAGTCATAGAGAAGCTTATGAAAAGTTCGGGCATGGGCTCGCTCTTGAAAGATTTTGGGAAGCGGGCGAAGAGCAAGAAGGTGCTCGAGACGACACTCGAATCTCTCGTGCCCAAGAAGCTCAGGCCGATATGGCCGCTTGCTAGACAGCTCAGGTGGTTTGAGCTCGCTCAGATTATCAAGCGCATGGGGATGGAACTGGTCCATCCCGGCAATGACGAGATCGGCTCGACCGGCGTCGCTGCACCGTGCGACATCGTTGTTCGCAGCGCGGGCAAGGACCGCGGCAACTATGGCAATATTGTCGTCAATGGGGTTGACGTCGCGACAGGCCTCAGGGGCTACAACCTTGTCGCTCTCGAGCCGAAGTCGGGTAAGCTTCTCGTCTCGG
>QMNL01000081.1 GCA_003647755.1 Candidatus Coatesiibacteriota bacterium | reverse complement strand
TGTCGCAGTATCGAGTAGTAATCGGTCTTGAGGCTGCGGATGAGCCTGAGCTTCTCCATGGCCTTGTAGATCAAGACCTCGTCTCCATCGAAGAGCGGAACCGCATCCTGCCCGTCAATAGTTAAGATGACCTCCTGGCCTCCAGAAAACAGCTGTGCCTTGATGACGACGTTGTCGGGCACCACGATCGGGCGATTTGTCAAGGTATGCGGACAGATAGGCGAAAGCAGTATAACGTTCATCGAAGGGTGGAGTATTGGGCCACCAGCCGCAAGTGAATAGGCCGTTGAGCCCGTCGGAGTCGCTATAATAAGCCCATCTCCACGGAACTTCGCCACGAAGGCATCGTCAACGAACGTCTTGATGCCGATCATCCTCGCTATCGCAGCCTTATTGATCACGAAATCATTGACCGCGAAGAACGTCTTAGGCTTTCGTTGTGCACCGGAGACCCTCGCCCGGACTGCCATCCGCTCATCCAGCTTGAAACGACCGTCGAGTATATCGCCGAGCTCAGAGAAAATCTCGGGCGCCGTGATCTCCGTCAAGAAACCCAGGTCGCCCACGTTGACCCCAAGGATCGGAACCGCCAGCTCGGGCGCGATTCTGGCCACGCTGATCAGCGTGCCGTCCCCGCCGAAGACTATGACCATGTCGGCCCCGTTTAGAATTTGCTCCCTGGGCATCTTGTCAACCTTCGCGGCCACCATGTGAGCCACCTGCTCCTCCACACGAACCCCGACGCCCCGCTCAAGCAACCACTCGCAGGTCTGGTTCAACACCTGGGCCACCTTGTAAGCGTGCGGCTTGGCTACGATCGCTACCGTCCTGAACGTCAGTCAGCCCTCCGCTGCGCCGCTTGCGCAATGGCCTCGTCTATCCAGTCCGAGAGGTTGCCCACCGTGCGCGACTCTTGCGTGTGGGCGAACATGAGGAATTCCTGATTGCCCTTTTGGCCTAGGATTGGCGAGGGAATAATACCCACAGGATAAACGCCGATTGTCATCGCAAAAGCGAGTATATCACTCAGAACCGACCGATGAAGGCTTGCGTCGCGGACAATGCCACCCTTGCCGACCTGGCCCTTACCAACCTCAAACTGCGGCTTTATCAGGGCCACAACCTGGCCCGTCTCGGATAGCAGCTCGCGGGCCTTCGGCAGAACAAGCCTGAGCGAGATGAAGGAGACATCGATGGTGGCAAGGCCCGGGGTGCGCTCGAGGCGGCCCCTCTCAAGGTAGCGGATGTTGGTGCGCTCCAGGAGCACAACTCGCGGGTCAATCCGCAGTTCGTAGGCCAGCTGCCCATAGCCGACATCGACCGCATAGACCAGCGCTGCGCCTCGTTCGAGAAGGCACTGGGTAAACCCTCCGGTCGAGGCGCCGATATCGATGCAGACCTTGTGCTCAACGCCGATCTTGAAGTGGTCGAGCGCGGCCACGAGCTTGTCTGCGGAGCGGCTGACGAAGCCATGGCGAGGTCGCTTGACGGTGATACGGGAACCACTGGGCACCTGAGTCCCCGGCTTTGAGACGGTTTTGCCATCAATGGACACAAGACCTGCCATCAGCAGCGCAACGGCTTTATGCCGGCTCTCGGCAAGCCCGCGCTCGACGATGAGCCTATCCACTCGCTGCTTTCTTGGACTCTCTGAGACCACTGTTAAGGAACTCCGCTGTCGTCTTGGCGATACCCTCAGCGTCCAGGCCTAGCTTGGCCCGAAGCGCCAGCGGTGAGCCGTGCTCAACGAAGAAATCGCCGATGCCGATTCGCTTGGCCGAGACATTAGACATCCCGTTGTCCACCAGCGTCTCCAGTACCGCCGACCCAAATCCACCGGCGAGCGCATTCTCCTCAACGGTAACGATATGCCCGGTCTTCCGTGCCCACTCAAGCACCATGTCTGCGTCGATTGGCTTGGCGAATCTGGCGTTTATCACTGCGGCGTTGATGCCATCCCGCTTTGACAGAAGCTTGGAAGCCTCAAGCGCCGGATAGACCGTCACGCCAATTGCGAAAATGGCAACATCGGAGCCATCCTTCAGCAGCTCTGCCTTGCCAATCTCCAACATTTTCAGCTCCTCATCAAGCGCCGTTCCAACGCCCTGGCCCCGGGGGTATCGCACCGCGACAGGACCTTTCGTCGCGATAGCGGTCTTCAGCATGTGCTGAAGCTCGTTTTCATCCTTGGGAGCCATGAGCACCATGTTCGGCAATGAGCGCAAGAACGACAGGTCAAACACGCCATTATGCGTTGGCCCGTCGCTGCCGACGATGCCCGCCCTGTCCAGCGCAAGCACCACGTCCGCGTTCTGCAGGCAAACGTCCTGGAACACCTGGTCAAACGCCCTCTGGATGAACGTGGAGTAGATCGCCGTAACCGGCTTAAAGCCCGATATGCCCAAAGCCCCGGCGAAGACAATGGCGTGCTGCTCAGCTATTCCAACATCATAAAACCGCTCAGGAAACCTCGCCTGGAACGTCTCAAGGCCTGTCCCCTGCGGCATCGCCGCCGTGATGGCAATGATCCGGTTGTCATCCTCCGCAAGCTTGACCATCGTATCGCCAAACACTGACGTATAAGAGCGCTCCGCCGTCGATTTCGGCTCACCACTGTCAATGTCGAACTTCGGGGCGCTGTGGAACGCGGCCGGCTTCAGCTCCGCGGGCAGAAACCCCTTACCTTTCTTGGTCACGGTGTGAACAAGAACCGGAAACCGCCAACCTTTGATCCGACGAAACGTGTCGATGAGCGCATACAGATCGTTTCCCTCAACTGGACCAATGTACTTGATCCCCAAATCCTCGAACAAGACTCCGGGCACGATCAGGTTCTTCAGGCTCTCCTCTACACGCCTCGAGAGCTTGATTGCGTGCTCGCCCATCTCAGGAAGCGACCTGACGAAGTTGTAAACCCTCTCCTTCACGGTGTTGTAAAGCGAACCCGTGATGATGCTGTTCAAATACTGGGCCAAAGCGCCGGTATTTTTGGAGATCGACATCTCGTTGTCGTTCAGAACGATGATGAGGTCCTTGTGAAGCTGGCCCGCCTGGTTCAGACCTTCAAAGGCCACGCCAGCCGTCATGGAACCGTCCCCTATGACCGCTATGACCTTGTCATGCCCATTCTTCAGGTCCCGCACCTCACAGAAGCCAACTGCCGCCGAGATGGAAGTGCTGCTGTGTCCCACATCGAACACGTCATACTCGCTCTCATCGCGCTTGGGGAACCCACTGAGACCACCAGCCTGCCTTATCGTGTGGAAACGATTGGCCCGACCAGTGAGCAGCTTGTGAGTATAGGTCTGGTGCCCCACATCCCAGACTATCTTGTCGTAGGGAGTGTTGAAAACATAATGAAGAGCAACCGTCAGCTCCACTGCGCCGAGGTTGGACGACAGGTGGCCTCCGTTCTCAGAAACGACCTCGATGATCCGTTCCCGAGCCTCCTCGCAGAGCTTCTTAAGGTCTCCCATGTCGAGCTTCTTGAGCTCCCGAGAGCTGTTGATCTTGCCCAAAAACTTGAACCTGCTGTAGTCGTTATTCAATGCCATATTCTACCTTGCACAATGCTTCCTAATTCACGCGGTCTATAAAAAAATGAGCAATCCCGTTCAAAACTGCTGCCCTCTCCCCAAAACGCTCAAGGAAACCCAGCGACTCGGCCACGGTCTTTTGCGCCTCGGACCGGGCACGGTCTATACCTACAACAGCTGGATACGTAATCTTGTTGTTTTTGACATCGCTGCCAACGCTCTTGCCCAGCGTCTTGGTGTCGCCATCGATCTCCAAAAGATCATCAGTGATCTGAAATGCCAAACCGATCTTGTCGCCGAAATTGCAGAGCGACTCGACCTCGCTGTCTGAGGCGCCGGCAAGTATTGCCCCGGCCGCAATCGAGGCGGAGATCAGGGCCCCTGTCTTTCGTGCGTGGATGAACCGAACGAGCTGCTCGCCTCCATCGCCGCCGCTGGCGAGAACATCAGCACACTGGCCGCCAACCATCCCGAGGCAGCCCGCCTTTACGGCTACTTCATTCAACGCCTCAAGTTGACGCTGTCTGCGTTCGGGAGCAGATGGCCTGGACATCAACTCAAATGCCAACGTCAGAAGAGCATCTCCAGCAAGAATCGCCAAGTTCTCTGAGAACTCTATATGGCATGTGGGCCGACCACGCCTTAGGTCGTCATTGTCCATTGCGGGCAGGTCGTCGTGGATCAGTGAGTAGGTGTGGATGCACTCTACCGCACAGGCGAAATCTCGCACCAGCGCTCCATCCCCACCGGAAAATAGATTCGCAGTGGAGACAAGCAGTATCGGACGAAGCCTCTTCCCTCCGCTGAAGAGACTGTACTGCATCGCGTCAAACAGCCTCATCGAGAACGCCTCCGGCTCCGGCAAGCACTGACGCAGCCAGCCCTCGACTGTCCTCTTCATCTCCGACAAGTATAATCGAATATCCGTCACAGCTTTCGCCCATTCCTAATGGGAAATAACCACTCGCTCACTACGACAAACGACCAGCAGCTATTGAGCCTCCTCTTCGGCCATAGCCGACTCATCCCCCGCCCCATCCTGGTCCAGTGGCTCCCTCTCATACGTCCCGTTCGCCTTCTTGATCAGAACCTCCACCTTCCTCTGCGCCTCGCCGAGCGCTGCCGAACAGTACTCAGAGAGCTTCATGCCCTCTTTGAAAAGCCTCAACGTGTCCTCAAGGGGCAGATCACCTGATTCCATTTGGTTGACGATCTCCTCCAGCCGTGTCATCGAGTCTTCAAACTTGCCCATCTGTCTCCCCTGTTGCTGCATAATTCAAAAATCATAACTTAACAGATGCAGGTGTGCTGTCAACATCACCATGGGCAGCCACTATCGCAGGCCCGGTATCTTCACACCCTTCTCCTTCGCCGTCTCGATCGCCAACTCATAACCAGCGTCCACATGCCTCGCTATCCCACTTCCTGGATCGCAGGTCAACACTCGCTCCAGACGCGCCGCAGCAGCATCTGTCCCGTCGGCCACAATCACCATCCCCGCGTGAATTGAAAGCCCTATGCCAACACCGCCACCATGATGGACAGAGACCCAGCTCGCACCCGAAACAGCATTCAAAAGAGCGTTCAAAATCGGCCAGTCCGCTATCGCATCGCTACCATCTTTCATCGACTCCGTCTCCCGGAACGGCGACGCCACAGACCCAGAATCAAGATGGTCGCGACCAATCACGATCGGTGCCTTCAGCTTGCCCTCACGAACCAAGTCGTTGATCGCAAGGCCAAACTTCGCCCGCTCGCCATACCCAAGCCAGCAGATGCGGCTCGGATAGCCCTGAAACCTCACCTTCTCCCGCGCCGCCCTGATCCACCTGGCAAGCGGCTCATCATCGGGAAACAGCCTCAGCACGAGCTCGTCTGTCTGATAGATGTCCTCCGGGTCCCCAGAAAGCGCCACCCACCGAAAAGGCCCCTTGCCAGTGCAAAACAGCGGCCGTATGTAAGCCGGCACAAATCCCGGAAACTCGAACGCATCCTCAACGCCAGCTAACTTCGCCTGCCCGCGGATATTATTGCCATAATCAAAAACAACCGAGCCATTCCTCTTCATTTCGAGCATCGCACGGACATGCTTCGCGACCGACTCAAGTGCCAACCTCTGGTATTTGTCTGGGTCCGTCCCCCTCAAGGCCAACGCCTCCTTGTACGGGAGCCCCGCCGGCACGTAGCCGTTCAACAGATCATGAGCGCTCGTCTGGTCCGTTACCATCTCAAAGAAGACCCCCCGGCGAACGAGCTCGGGATACACATCAGCCGCATTGCCCAGCAATGCTACCGACTTTGCCTCCTTCTTCCGACGCAAATCATCGATTATTCTTAGCGCATCGTCCAAATCCTGCGCAACAATGTCCACATACCCCGTTTTCACACGCTTCTCGATGCGCTGTCGGTCCACTTCAACGCCCAAGAACGACGCACCAGCCATCGTCGCTGCAAGGGGCTGAGCTCCCCCCATACCCCCAAGTCCTGCCGAGAAGATCGTCTTGCCCGACATATCCCCACCAAAATGCTGTCTGATCGCCTCGACAAACGTCTCATACGTGCCCTGAAGTATCCCCTGCGTCCCAATGTAAATCCAGCTGCCCGCCGTCATCTGACCGTACATCGTCAGGCCAAGCCGCTCCAACTCCCGGAACTTCTCCCACGTAGCCCATCTCGGCACAAGAAGCGAGTTTGCAATCAGCACCCTGGGCGAATCAGCCGTCGTCCGGAAGACTCCCACCGGCTTCCCTGACTGCACAA
Organism: Candidatus Coatesiibacteriota bacterium; assembly: GCA_003647755.1. Taxonomy (GTDB): domain Bacteria; phylum B130-G9; class B130-G9; order B130-G9; family B130-G9; genus B130-G9. The sequence goes on along the minus strand of QMNL01000081.1, from coordinate 800 downwards.
GCAGCGTCTCGTCGTTCTCCAGTTCCTTGAGCGTCGCAACGATCCTGTGAAAAGCGTCCCAATTCCGAGCCGCCTTCCCAGTCCCGCCATAGACGATCAACTCAGCCGGCTTCTCCGCCACGTCCTCGCTAACATTGTGCATCAACATCCGCATCGCCGCCTCCTGCAGCCAGCCCTTGCAGGAGATCTTGGCCCCCATCGGCCTTTCAATCGGCTCATAACCTGTCATATTCCCTTCCTCCGTTCTTAACATGAGGCCATCCTCTTCAACGGATACATTGTGCCATTATCCACCTCATCTGCCAAACACATTCCAAACCACCAAGTCACGGCATCCACGGGTGAGACTTGCCCAACCCACCTTCGGCGCCCGCAACGGCCATCGCAGACAAGTTATCACTTGTTAGCTAGAAGTTCTTTGCTGTATGCGCTCTCAAATTGTGCGTCCTGCTTTCCCGTGAAGAGCACCGGCGTTTTTCACGAAAATAGCTTGACAAGGCCTGATTCGGTACTATAGCTTCTCTTGGGTCTCATTTGTTTGAGAGGTTTTTCCGTCACCCGGCGGAAAATTGTGGAGGAATAGATGATGCTCAGAAGCGTCAGAAGCGACCGAACGATTTAGTTGGGGCCTGCGAGGCGCCTTGCCGGTCCCACCTCGTAGGCCATGAGTTCCCGTGCCCCGAGCTGTTTTTTGCTGTGATTGTGCGGTTAAAGGACGGCGAAAAAAACCATAAATATTGTTGGGACACAAGTGTGCATTTGTGCGCTGTCCCGAAATGACGTATAAGCGTTTCAAACGG